>JAEZAR010000020.1 GCA_023430425.1 Actinomycetes bacterium
CGGATGCGAGGCGGATATCGGCTGCCAGCGCGAGCTCGCAGCCACCACCCAGGGCAAAGCCGTTCACCGCGGCGATGACCGGCTGCGGCAGCTGCTCGACCGAGCGCGTGGCGCGGTGACCGAGCCGCCCGAACGCGAGGCCGCCTTCGCCGTCGAGGTCCTTCATTTCTTTGATATCGGCACCGGCCGCGAAGGCGCGCTCGCCCGCGCCGGTCAGAATGACGCAGCGGATCGAGCCATCGAGCGCAATCTCGTCGAAGGTCTCAGCGAGCAACCGCAGCTGCTCGTTGTTGAAGGCATTGAGTGCCTCCGGTCGATTCATGGTGACAACGGCGATCGCGCCGTTTCGCTCGAGATCGATAGCCACGCGAGCTACTCCTCTACCGGGGTGGCGGCTTTGTGCCGCCTGGCATTCTTCACGTATCCGTCTGCGCCCTTGCGTCCCATTTCGAGACCAGCATCATCCAGGGTGCGTTTTTCCTTGGCCGGAATCCCGGCGACCAGGGAACCGGGTGCCACGACAGTGCCCTCGGTGACCACCGCACCGGCCGCCACGATGGCGTTCTCGCCAATCTCGGCTCCGTTCAGCAGGATGGCGCCCATTCCGATGAGCGCACCATTGCCAACTTTGGCGCCATGCACGTTTGCTTTATGCCCAACTGTTACATCGTCCCCAATGATGCAGGGGAATCCGGGATCGGCATGCAGAATCGAGCCATCCTGAATATTGGTGCGGGATCCGATGCGAACTGGCGCGACATCAGCGCGAACTACGACGTTGTACCAGACGCTGGAATCCGGGCCGATCTGGACGTCACCGACGACGACCGATCCGGGGGCGCGAAAAACCGAGCCGTCGATCGACGGCTCGGCATCGGGAAGCTTCAATAGCATCGCCTTAGGCATTCTTCGCGCCCGGCACCTCGACGATGATGGCATCGCCCTGACCGCCGCCGGAGCAGATCCCGGCCAGGCCGATTCCGCCACCGCGACGACGCAGCTCGTAGATGAGGGTCAGCAAGATGCGCGGGCCGCTTCCTGCGAGCGGATGTCCAAGCGCGACGGCTCCGCCATTGACATTGACCTTGTCCTCGGAAAGACCGAGGCGACGCGAGGCAATCAAGGCCACATTGGAGAAAGCTTCGTTGATCTCGGCCAGGTCGATGTCGGCGATGGTGAGACCAGCCTTCTTCAAAGCGATCTCCGCGGCCATCGCGGGGGTGTACGCGAGGTAGGGCGGATCCCAGGCCGCAGCGGCATGGGAAAGGATGCGAGCGATGGGCTCATGACCGTGCTCGGCTGCCCATTCCTCGCTGGTGACCACAAAGGCTCCGGCGCCGTCGTTCACGCCGGGCGCGTTTCCCGCTGTGACCGTTCCGCCTTCCTTGAACGCCGGCTTGAGCTTAGCCAGCGCTTCCATCGAGGTGGCGCGCCGGATCGCGTCGTCCTTGTCGACGACGATGGTCTCTTTCTTGGCCTTGATCTCGACCGGGACGATCTCGGCCGAGAGGTAGCAGGCATCCTGCGCTGCAGCAGCGCGCTGGTGTGAGCGGAATGCCCAGGCGTCCTGCTCTTCACGAGAGACTTCATTCTCCGCTGCGACATTGTCGCCATGGAGTCCCATCTGCACGTGATCGAGTGCGCAGAAGAGTCCATCGGTCATCATCATGTCTTCGAAGACGCCATTGCCCATGCGCATCCCGCCGCGGGCGTTGCGCACGATATAGGGCGCCTGGGACATCGATTCCATACCGCCGGCGACGATGACGTTGTACCCCTCGGCTTTGATGAGGGTGTCCGCCAGGGTGACCGCGCGCAGTCCGGATCCGCAGACGCGGTTGATCGTCTCGGAGGTGACGGTCTTCGGAATGCCGGCCAGCAGCTGCGCCTGGCGAGAGGGAATCTGTCCCGCGCCGCCTTGCAGCACCTGGCCCATGATCACGTGCTCGACCTCATCCGGAGCGACTCCGGAACGATCGAGCGCGCCTTCGATGGCGATAGCGCCGAGCTCGACCGCGGTCTTGCTGGCGAGCGTGTCATTGATCTTGGCGACAGGCGTACGGGCGCCGCCGAGAATAACGCTCTTGGTCATCAGGTTTCTCCGTTTCCCTAGCGAGTCATCGCCAGGAGCTCTTCCACCTCGAACCCCTGCGCCGGGGGCTGCGGGTGGCTGAGCGGCTTGTCCTGCCGATAGCCGAGGGCATAGTCGGCCTGCAGGAGCGTGTGCACCTCGCGGGTGCCTTCATAGATGACCGCGCCGCGGGCATTTCGCCACATGCGCTCGACCGGGTACTCGTTCGAAAAACCGTACGAGCCGTGAATCTGAATGGCGTCGTCTGCAGACTGGAGCGCCACATCGCAGGCGTACCACTTCATGAGCGAGGTTTCGCGCGTGTTGCGGATACCGCGGTTCTTGAGCTCGGCAGCTTTCATGGTCAGCAGATACGAAGCTTCGTACCCGGCCACCATCTTGGCGATCATCTGCTTCACGAGCTGGAAGTGGCCGATCGGCTCGCCGAACGCTTCGCGCTCGTTGGCGTACTTGACGCTGGCGTCAAGCGCAGCGCGAGTCAGACCGCCCGCGCCGGCGCCGACGGTGAAACGGCCCTGGTCGATGCAGCTCATGGCGATCTTGAAGCCTTCGCCTTCTTCGCCGATACGGTTTTCGACCGGCACACGAACGTTGTTGAACGCCAGCTCACCGGTGTTTCCGGCGCGAACGCCGAGCTTCCCCTTGATGGTGCCGGTAGTGAAGCCTTCCATGCCGCGTTCGATGACGAAGGCGCAAAGGCCGTTGTGCTTCTTCGAGCGATCGATGGAGGCAAAGACCAGGAAGTGGTCGGCGACATCGGCCAGCGAGATCCACATTTTGGACCCGTTGAGGATGTAGTGGTCGCCATCGCGCACGACGGTCGATTCGATCGACCCGGCGTCGGAACCGGCATTCGGCTCGGTGAGACCAAACGTTGCGATCTTGGTGCCCTGCGCCTGCGGGACCAGCCAGCGTTGCTTCTGCTCCTCAGTTCCCCATTGCAGCAGAGCGAGGCTGTTCAGCCCAACATGGACGCTCATGATGACGCGCAGGAAAGTATCGACGTATTCGAGCTCGTCGCAGGCGAGTGCGAGGGAGACGTAATCGAGCCCGAGTCCGCCGTACTGTTCGGGAATGGGGAGACCGAGAATGCCGAGCTCGCCCATCTTGGTGAGGACTTCGCGATGGAATTCGACCTTGGCATCCCACTCGCGAATGTAGGGAGCGACCTCGCGCTGGGCGAACTCGCGCACCATATCGCGAACCTGTACCTGCTCCTCGGTGAGACTGAAATCCATCGCCGACTGATTGCCCTTCACTGGAATCGATAGCGTCGAGACGGATTTTCGACGCGCCTTTTGCCAATCGGTGAGTATAGGTGAGCGGCAGATGGCGCGACCAGCCGGATTGGGAATTTTGGATGCAGGTCCCCGTGTGGGCCGGACCTGACAAGGAGACTTGGAGCAGATCGTAGTCAGGTCGGCCGCGGACCGCGCGTGAGATCCCCAGCATGGATGGTGACCTGGCCGGTTGGAGTCTCGAGAAGCAACGCTCCGGTTGGAGAAAGTCCGCGCAGGATGCCAGTGCGAGCAGTACCCGCGTCTTCGATTGTCACCGTTTCGCCGATGTAGGCGAGTCGCGCGTCGACGCCAGCCAGGACCCTCGATGGTTGGTCGGCGAACAGCAGCGCGTAGCGGGCTGAGAGCGTCTGGATCACTGCACGGTAGGGCTCGTCCGGCTGCGCAACGACGTCAGCGAGCGCGATTGCCGTCTCCGGCCGAGAAGGATCGGGACGTAGGTTGAGGCCGACGCCGAGAATCGCCGAGGTAACGATGGCACCCTCGAGCGCGGTCGTGATCAGCAGTCCTGCGAGCTTGCGACCACCCGCCAGAATGTCGTTGGGCCATTTCAGT
>JAEZAR010000036.1 GCA_023430425.1 Actinomycetes bacterium
CCGCCCCCCGGCGCGGGAGCGCCGTCCCTCGGGCGCGTACGTGCGGTTCGACGACGAGGAGCCCCTGACCGTCGTGCTCCTGCGCCACGGCGAGACCGAGATGACCGCGAGCAAGGCGTACTCGGGCTCGTCGGTCCCCGGCCCGTCGCTCAACACCCGGGGGCGCACGCAGGCCGCGCAGGCCGCGGACCTCGTGCACCGCGTCGGCCGGGAGGTCTGGCCGGACGTGCCGCACCCGTCGGGCCTCGTCGCCTCGCCGATGGTGCGCACCCGCGAGACGGCGGCGGCCGTCGGGCGGCGCCTGGGCCTGCCGGTGGTCACCGACCCGGCGTTCGCCGAGGCGGACTTCGGCGAGTGGGAGGGGCTGACCGCCGACGAGATCGAGGTGGGGTGGCCCGGCGGGCTGCTGCGGTGGCACCGCGAGGCGGACCACGCGGCGCCGGGCGGGGAGTCGATGGACGACGTCGGCGACCGGGTGCGCGGGGGGCTGGAGCGCCTGCTGGCCGAGGGCACCGACCGGACGGTGGTCGTGGTGAGCCACTCGGTCGCGATCCGGTCGGCGGTCGGGGTGACGCTCGGCGTGCCCTCGGCGGTGTGGGGGTCGGTGCGGGTCGCGCCCGCGTCGCTCAGCATCGTCCGCTGGTGGCCCGACGGGGCGCGCGAGGTCGCCGTCGTGGGGATGCCCACCGACGTCTGAGGCGCTCGCTCGCTCCAGCCCGCTACGCTGGGTGGTGCGGATGAGTCGGCCAGGCGGTCGCGTCGGGCGTGGGTGACCACGTCCGCCGAGGAACGTCCGGGCTCCGCAGAGCAGGGTGGTGGGTAACGCCCACCCGGGGTGACCCGCGGGACAGTGCCACAGAGAACAGACCGCTGGGCCCGGTTCGCCGGGCGCAGCAAGGGTGAAACGGTGGTGTAAGAGACCACCAGCGCGCCGGGCGACCGGCGCGGCTCGGTAAACCCCACCCGGAGCAAGGCCAGACAGGGAGCGCACGAGGGCTGCTCGCCCGAGCTCCCGGGTAGGCCGCTGGAGGCGTGCGGCAACGTACGCCCGAGATGGATGGCCGCCACCGGCCCCTTCGGGGGCCGGGACAGAACCCGGCGTACCGGCCGACTCATCCGCCCCCCGGGGCCTGACTGCGCTCGGAGTCCGGCGAGGGGCAGCCTCGGCGCGCAGGTCAGGCGTCGAGCGGTGGCAGGGAGTCACCCTTCAGCGGATAGGAGCTCTGCGCGCCGGGCCGGGTGCAAGCGAACGCGCCCACCCGCGACGCGAAGCGTGCCGCGTCGACGAGCGACCGGCCGTCGGCGAGCTGCATGGCCAGCGCCCCGACGAAGGCGTCGCCGGCCCCGGTGGAGTCGACCACCTCGATCCTGGCCGACTGGACAGCCGTGACCACTCCACCCTTCTCGGCCACGAGGGAGCCCTCGGCTCCGAGCGTGATGACCACCGACCGCACGCCGAGGTCGAGGAGCTCGAGGGCGACCTCGGAGTGGGAGCGCTGGGTCGGTGGACTCCCATGCGGCGTGAGCGCAGCGAGCACCAGGTCAGCCTCGTGCTCGTTGACGACGAGGGGATCAGCCTGATGGATGACCTCGACCGGAACGCTGATGACCGGCGCGAGGTTGAGGATGAAGCGGCCGGTCGTCAGGGCGGCGGCACGGGACGTCGCGACCGCCGGGATCTCTCCTTGGGTGACGACGACGTCGGCTGCGCGGATCGCCTCGGCGCTGCCGTCGACCAGCCCTGCGTCGACGTGCTGGTTCGCGCCGGGCACGACGATGATCGAGTTCTCGCCACGCTCGTCGACGACCACGATGGCCAGGCCGGTGGACCCGGTGACTCGCCGGACATGCGTGTCGTCCAGGCCGGACTCCTTGATTCGCTCGAGCGCCACACCGGCATTGCCGTCGTGCCCGACGGCGCCGACCAGGGCCACTCGGGCACCGAGGAGAGCGGCGGCAACCGCTTGGTTCGCGCCCTTGCCGCCCGGACGCAGCAGCGCGGACTCGGCCGGGAGGGTCTCTCCCGGCTCCGGCCGGCGCCTCATCCGGACCGAGAGGTCGGCATTGATGGACCCGACCACGACGACGCGTCCGCTCATGGCCTGTCTACCTCCGGACCTGCGCTGATCCGGTCAGTCGCTCGACGAGGATATCCGGCAGCTTCCGGTCGGTGGCAAGGACCATCCGGGTGTGCGCACCGGGGTGATCGACGGGCCCCAGACGTTGGCCTCGCAGATCGGCGATCGTCTGTCCGCGTCCGGGTCCGTCCGTGGCGTCGACCTGGACGTCCACCCACGGCGAGTCCACCGGGACGATGCTGCCGACACCGATCGCGGCGGCCAGCGGGTCGTGCAGTGCGCTGCAGCGTCGTCCGTACTGCGGCAGGTAGAAGTCGAAGTAGAAGTCCAGGATCTCCCCGATCGCCCGGGCCAACGGCCGCTCGGAGGCGATGAGCTGGGCACGATGGGACTCCTCGAGGACGTTCTCGAGGGTGACGTCGAGCCCGACGAGCGTCACCGGCCAGGCCGCGGCCACCACCATGGCCGCGGCCTCCGGGTCGTTCCACACGTTGGCCTCCCCGACCGGCGACGCGTTGCCCGGGGCGAGCGCCGCGCCTCCCATCGACGTCACCTGCATGACCCGGGCCGGCAGCTCAGGGTCGAGCTGCAGGGCCAGCGCGAGGTTGGTCATCGGGCCGACCGAGATGATCTCCAGGCGCCCCTCGTAGTGGCGGGACAGGCGGACGATCATCTCCGCGGCGGACTCCGTCACGGGGCGGAGGTCGACGGGAGGCAGGTCGACGTTGCCCACGCCGTTGTCGCCGTGGATCTCGGTGGGCCCGCCCTGGTACTCGTGGGTCAGGAAGTGGGTGGCACCGATCGCTACGGGGACGTCCGCCCGGCCGTCGAGGCCAAGGAGGCGAAGAGTGTTCTCCGCGGCCTGGCGGGCATCGGTGTTCCCGCTGACCGTGCCGACGCCGACGAGCCGGATCTCCGGTGAGCTGAGCAGGTAGGCCAGCCCCATCGAGTCGTCGATCCCGGTGTCGCAGTCGTAGTAGACGGGCCGGATGCCCAGGCCGCCACCGTTGTCGGACGGAGTCATGACGTCCTCACCTTCTTCCCGTGCGTGCTCATCGGTGCCTAGTGCGCCTGCGGAACGGCGACCTGGGGTGCCTTGGCCGTACCGAGGGACTCCTCGGTGGGCTTGATCAACAGGCTCGCGACGAAGGCCAGAACGGTGATGGTCACGGAGATCACGAGCGCCGTGACGTAGCCGCCGCGCGTTCCCAGGCCGACGGCGGGAGCGACCAGCGCGATGCCGAGGCTCGCTCCGATGCCGAACATGGCGCCGTTGAGCCCGGGCAGGATCCCGGGTTCAGCCTTCGGGGACTGCAGGACGCCGAGCCCGTTGATCGTGGTGAGCGTGAGCCCGTAGTAGGCGATGCCGAAGAGGACGACGCCGAGGATGATCACCGGCAACGACGCCGGGACGGCCGCCATCGCGACGATGGCTGCGACGCAGATGAGCAGACCGACGCGCAGGACGCGGAGCCAGCCGTAGCGGCCGGCGAGCCAGCCGGCCACCGGGGCTGCTGCGACTCCGATCAGGGCCGCGGGCAGCAGCACGACGAGAGCCGACCTGCTCGCGCTCATGCCGAGCCCGGCGCCCTCGTCCTGGGTGAGGATGATCAGGGTGAAGTTGAGGACGGCGAAGATCCCGGAGAGCGCAAGCACGGTGGTGGCCATGACCGGCCACACCTGACGTGAGCGCAGGTGCTCCACCGTGACGAGCGGAGAGGAGACCCGCTTCTCGACGAGCCAGAAGGCGACGAACGCGACGGCGGCAAGGGCCAGGTAGGGCAGCGACTGTGGTGCCAGCCAGCCGTTCGCGGAGCCCTCGGTGACGTAGTACGTCACGCCGATCAGCCCGATCGAGAACGTGACGGCGCCCCACCAGTCCATCGTCCCGACCGAGCGGGGTGCGCCGTCGCGGGGGACGACCTTCCAGATGGCGAAGAGGCCGATGAGCCCGAACACGAAGATCGTGACGAAGATCGAGCGGTAGCCCCACGTGTCGGAGAGCAGTCCGCCCGCGTAGGCGTCGACGCCTCCCACGCCGCCGTTGACCGCGGTGATCACACCCATCGCTGTGCCGAAGGCCGCGCTGGACAGGTTCTCGTTGAGGATGATGTACGCCAGCGGGAAGGCCGCAGCCGTCGCACCCTGCAGGACGCGTCCCACCAGCAGCATGGGCAGGCTCGTGGCGACGATGGCGACCAGCGTGCCGACGGCGAGCAGACTCAGCACGATGAGGAACATCCGGCGTCGGCCGATGAAGTCGCTCCACCGCGCAAGGACCACACCGCCGACGGCGCCGGCGAGGAAGAACAGGGACACGACCTGCGAGATCGAGTCCACACTCGTCCCGAGTCGTTCCGCCATGTCCGGCAGAGCCGGGTTGAGCATGCTCGAGTTCAGCTGGTAGGAGAGCACGCCCAGGATCAGGACGGTCACCAGGGCGACGGTGCGCCCACGGGTCATCGGCGGCTTTCCCGCCTCGATTTCGGCGTTCGAAGACATGATCGAGCTCCCTTGTTCAGGATCGTTGGCGTTGGGGGAAGGTCAGGACAGAGCGTTGACCATCGTGCGGAAGAAGAGGTCCTGGTCGATCTCCTCGACGACGCGTGCGTTGGGCTCATGGCCCGACCGGTGCACGGCGTCCACGAGCATGTAGCCCTGGGTGATGCCGGGAGAGGTCTCGACGTCGACGTAGTACTCGGTGGCCTTCTTGACGATCGCCGGCTCCACCGCGATGGCGGCCGCGATCGAGTCGGGGTGGGTGCTGCCCTTCACGCCGTGCGTCTTCTCGACGTACTCGACGCTGGCCCGGTTGGCGCGCGTGAAGAAGCGCGACTGCGGGGTGTCGAGCTCCTCGATGATGCGCAGCTGCTCGGGGCTGAACCGGCCCTGCGTCATGGTCAGGTCCCAGGTCACCAGGGTGACGGGGAAGCCGGCCGCCAGGACGATCTTCGCCGCCTCGGGGTCGTGCCAGAAGTTCGCCTCGGCGGCCGCGGTGATGTTGCCGACGGCGTTGTTCGTGCCACCCATGATGAAGAGGTCCTTGACCTTCCCGGCGATCGAACGATCGGCGGCAACGGCGCAGGCGAGGTTGGTCAGCGGTGCCTGAGCGATGATCGTGAACTCACCCGGGTTGTCGTTGATGAGTCGGATCAGCGCCGTCACGGCGTTCTCGGTCTCGGGTCGCTGGGCGGCCTTCGGGAAGTTCGCACCGCCGAACCCGTCGACCCCGTGAACGTAGGACGAGTCATCGAAGGGTGCGATCAGCGGGAGGCGGCAGCCCTCGTACACAGGAACCTGTCCGCCGTAGCCGGCGACCTCGATGGTGTAGAGCGCGTTCTCGACCATCTGGTCGAAGCCGACGTTGCCGTAGTTGATCGTCACCGCTTCGACCCGTGTGTTCGGGTGCCGCAGGCCGATCATGAGGGCGAACGCGTCATCCTGGGCCGTGTCGGTGTCGTGGATCAGTCGCAGGGTCATCTGATGCACCTTTCATGGATGGGTGTGGCGGGGAGATCCCCGAGCTGGGCTAGTAGCTGTCCGATCCGGCGTCGCCGGTGACGATCGCCACGGAGTTCGACGACCCGGCGAGCGAGGCACCGGCGCGGATCAGACTGAGTGCGTGCTCGAAGGTGGAGATCCCGCCGGAGGCCTTGACCTTCACTCCTTCGGGGGCGCGTGCGACGAGGTAGGAGATCGACTCGACCGAAGCCTTCTCGATCGCGCCCGACGAGGCGTTCTTGAGGAATGCGGCACCGGCCTCGATCGACAGCTCGACGGCCGCCTCCTTCTCCGCCTCGGTCAGCAGCGGGAGCTCGAGCATGACCTTGATCGGCACACCGCAGGCCACGACACCGGCGATGTCGTTCCTGAAGTCGTCGTAGCGACCGTCCTTGAGCCAGCCGATCTGGACGCCGATGTCGATCTGGGTCGCGCCCAGGCGGACGAGCTCGGCCGCTTCGGCAGCCTTCCCGGCGGAGGTCATCACCCCGGTGGTCGGGAAGTCGAGCGCCGAGGCGATGCCGACACCGGTGCCGCGGAGCACGTCCGCGGTCACGGGCACGACCGAGCCGGCCACCATGGCGGCGTCGAAGCCGTGCTCGAGCGTCTCTTCGGCGTGCTTGATCGCCTGCTCGCGCGTGGTGCCGATGCTGATCAGGGTGTGCTGGAGGTAGGGGGCCAGCTGCCGTGGCTCGGTGATGAGCTCGGGCGCAAGACGTTCGTTCATGGGTCTTCCTTCTCGGTGAGGTGGATCTGCAGGTCAGTCGGGGAGCGCTGCGGCCAGGTCGTGCTCGCCCGCGTCCAGCAGGGCGGCGACGACTGCCGAGCGGCTCGGGAGGGCCGGTATGACGCCACGTTCGGTCACCGCAAGACCGCCACAGACAGCCCCGAGGCGCATCGCGTCCGGCAGGTCGAGCCCGTGGAAGAGCCCGACCGCCAGGCCGGCGTTGAAGGAGTCGCCGGCACCGGTGGTGTCGACGACCCGGCTCGGGCGGTACGCGGGAACCCGCAGGATCCCGCCCGCGCGAGGCGCGGCAACAGCGCCGTCGTCGCCGAGCGTCATCACGACGGTGACGTCGTAGCGGGCGCGGAGAGCGTCGACGACCTCCTCCGGCCTGCCCATGTCGTCCGGGGCGAGGCCCAGCAGGAGTGCGGCCTCGCTCTGGTTGGGGGTCAGGACGCCGACGCACGTGAAGTCGATGTGCTCGAGGTCGGGCACGGGGGCCGGGTTCAGGATGGTCAGTGCGCCGGCATCGTGCCCGAGGCGCAGGGCGCGTCCTGCCGCAGGGGCGGCGATCTCGCAGGACACCAGGACCACCGTGGCCCCGGTGAAGACGTCCGCGACGGCATCGATGTCGGCCGGGGAGATCTCGCCGAGGACCCCGTCAGCGATCACGATCCGGTTCTCCGCACTGGCGTCCGTGATGATGGCGCCGGTCATGGTGCTGCCCTCCAGCACGCGCACCCCAGTGGCATCGACGTGCTCGGTGCGCCACAGCTCGCGTCCCATGGTGCCGCCGGCGTCATCGGCGATCGCGGTGACCAGGTACACCGGCGCACCGAGCCGTGCCGTGCCTACCGCCTGGTTGGACCCCTTGCCACCGTGCGTCTCCAGAAGACGCGCGTGGCTGCGGGTCTCGCCCCCGTGGGGGGCTTGATCGACGAAGAACGAGATGCCGCGGCCGTAGCCGCCGACGACAGTCACATGCATGCTTCCTCCCTTGGCGCGCATGAACGACTGTAGACAACTATGAACAACCGTTGATGCGGTGTCAAGAGGTCGCGGACCGCAAGTTCACAGGAAGAGGGGGCTAGCCGGTACACTCACGCACATGGCGCCACTAGACAACCCTGGACTGGACCCGGACAACCACGTCCCCATGTACCTGCAGGTTGCCGCCGTGCTGCGCGACCGTGTCGAGACGGGGGAGTGGCCCGAGCACTACCGGCTGCAGTCCGAGCCCGATCTCGCACGGCGCCTCGGGGTCTCCCGTGGCACGTTGCGCAAGTCGCTCGACCTGCTCACCGGTGAGGGCCTGCTTCGGCGCGTTCACGGCCGTGGCACGTACGTCATGTCACGCAGGTTCGAGGCCCCGTTCGCCTCCGAGCTCAGCACGATCTCCGATGAGCTGGGCCGCGGCGGGAGCACGTTCACCACGGCTGTGCTCGCTCAGGACCTCCAGCCGGCATCGGCGCCGATCGCGGCACTGCTGGACCTCCGCGCGGGAGAGACCATCCTTCGACTGGAGCGGCTGCGCTCCGACGACAAGGGCCCGATCGCCTATCTGGTCAACTACCTGCGGATCGATGGCCTGGCCGGCCTCGAGAGCGTCGACTTCACCAGCAGGTCGCTCTTCGCGTTCCTCGAGGTCGACTGCCAGCTCGACATCGAGTACGGCCGACGTACGTTCACCGCGATCGCGGCCACCGACCTCATCGGATCCCGCCTCAACGTGGCGGTCCACAGTCCGATCCTTTACCTCGAGCAGATCACCTACCTCGTCGGCGGTCGTCCGATCGAGTACTCCGACGTGTGGGTGAACCCCGAGCGGATGCAGATCGGCGCCGTCGTGCACCGCCGGCCGCGTGCTGCCGCGGCCGGGAAGCCGCAGCGGCTGCGTCCGGCCGAACTGAACGGCCTTGGAGAGGTCGACGTCTCCTGACTCTGGGGGCGGTCGACCTGTCCCGTTTAGCCCGTATGCCCTGACCTTTGTGCAATTGGGATG
>JAEZAR010000063.1 GCA_023430425.1 Actinomycetes bacterium
GGAAGGGGGCGCCGGTCATGATGCGCGCGGCCTCGCCCGGTCCGACGACGACCGCGGCGCCCGTGCCGGCGGGCAGGTCGGCGACCACCGGTAGGACGACGGGAACGTCCGGCGACGCACCCACGACGTCGGCGGCCCGGACCGCGTAGCCGTCCATGGCCGAGTTGTCCCAGGCGGGCAGCGGACCGTCGGCGCGCAGGTCGACCGCGAGGACGTGCCCGGCCGCCTCCTCGAGCGGGACCGTCGTCGCCGGGAGCGGTCGCACGAGGTCGAGTGCGGCCGCGCGGTGGTCGGCGACAGGTCGCACGTGCCTCCCTCCGGCGTCAGCAGCAGGTCTCGCGCCCGATCATCACACGCCACAGCGAAGGCCCGGCGGCGAGGTACTCCCAGGTGAGCTCTCCCGGGTGGCGGTCCTCGAGCACACCCCGCAGCCGCGCGGGGTCGTGGTCGTTCGCCAGGACGAACGCCTGACCCGGCAGCAGCGCGCCGACCGCCTGGCTCACGAGGGCGTGCCGCTGCTGCGGGAGCAGGCCCCGCAGGTCCAGGTCGCCCGCGGCCACCTCGGCGGCCCTGCCCTCGACCGTGACGGGCCGCGAGGCCTGACCACCGCCGCAGCCGCACCCTCCGCAGCCGCAGCCCATGGTGACCTCCGGGCTGGTGACCTCGGGGCTCGGGTCGGCGGGGCTCGGGTCGGCGGGCCGGGCGCCCAGGTCGATGGGCGCAGGGGTGGTGTGGGACATCGTCGCTCCTCGTCGTCGGCCCGCGGGTGGGTGCGGTCGTTGATTTCTACTCCCTCAATGAGAGAAACTCCAGCGTGCCCATCCCCCGGACGGACCCCACCCGGCGCCTCCCGCCGGGCGACCGGCGCGCCGCCCTCCTGGGGCTGCTCCGCACCGCCGGGCGACCCCTCGGGGTCGGCGAGCTCGCCGCCGCCGTCGGGCTGCATCCCAACACCGTGCGCGCGCACCTGGCCGTGCTGGTCCGCTCCGGCTCGGTGACCAGGAGCTCCGTCCCGGCCGGTCGGCGGGGCCGCCCCCCCGAGCTGTACGTCGCCACGCCGGCGCCCGAACCCGACTCCGTCACCGGCGCCGCCGGGCTGGCCGCGGTGCTGGCGGAGCGGCTGGCGGAGATGGCGCCGGACGTCCGCACGGAATCGGTCCGCGCCGGGCGCGCGTGGGCGGACCGGCTGCACGAGGGGGCGGACACCGGTCGACGCCCGGACGGCCCCGCGGCGCGGCCCCTCCTGGCGGTCCTCGACCGGCTCGGGTTCGCCCCCGAGGTCGCCGGCGACGACGTGCTCCTGCGCGCGTGCCCGTTCCGCGAGGTGGCCGCCGAGCACCCGGAGGTGGTGTGCAGCGTTCACCTCGGACTCGTCGAGCGGATCCTCGAACGGACCGCTCCCGGGGTCGGCGCGAGCCTGCGGCCCTTCGTCGAACCGGCGTTGTGCGTGGTGGGGCTGCGGGCCGGCACCGCCCCGGTGCCCGCTCCCCGCGCTTCCCCGGATCAGTAACGGGGCAGGTGCGGCTCCACGTCGTCGGCCCAGCGGAGCACACCCCCGGCGAGGTTCACGGCATCGAGGCCGGCGGTCCGCAGGAGGCGGGTCGCCGTCGCCGACCGCGCCCCGCTGCGGCAGTACACGACGACCGGCCGCCCGGCCGGGACCTCGTCCAGGCGCGCCGGGAGCTCACCCAGCGGGATCGCGAGCTGTGCGCCGGGGATGGTGACGATCTGCCGCTCGGCCGGCTCCCGGACGTCGAGCAGCGTGACCGCGCCCGCCGCGGCGAGCCCGGCCAGCTCCCCGGGCGTCATCTCCGGGACCGGGGCGCGCGGGTCGGGCGCGGGGGGCGACGCGGGACCGACCGGCGCGCGGTGCGCCGGGGGGACGTCGCCGTGCTCGGGCCGCTCCGCCACCCGCGGTCGCAACGGGACCTCCCGCCAGGTCCCCGCGAGGGCGTCCAGCACCGCGACCCTGCCGAGCATCGGCCGCCCGACGCCGGTGACCAGCTTGACGACCTCGGTGGCCATGAGCGAACCCACCTGCCCGCACAGGGCGCCCAGGACGCCCGCGACCGCGCACGAGGGCACGCTGCCCTCCGGGGGCGGCTCGGGGAAGAGATCCCGCAGCTGGACGGCGGGGATGCCGGTGGGCGGCCGCCCCCAGAACACCGCGACCTGCGCGTCGAACCGGAGCACGGAGCCCCACACCTCCGGCAGCCCGAGGCGGACGCAGGCGTCGTTGACGAGGTAGCGCGTGGCGAAGTTGTCGGTGCCGTCCACGACGACGTCGTACCCGGCGAGGAGGTCGGCGTTCGCCTCGGTGAGGCGGACGGCGTGCGTGACGACCTCGACGCCCGGGTCGAGGGCGCGGACGGCGTCCGCGGCGCTGTCCACCTTCCGGCGCCCGACGTCCGCCTGCCCGTGCACGACCTGACGCTGGAGGTTGCTGAGGTCGACCACGTCGTCGTCGACGACGCCGAGGCGCCCGACGCCGGCGGCGGCGAGGTACTGCAGCACCGGGGCGCCGAGGCCGCCCGCGCCCACGACGCACACGCGGGCCGCACGCAGGCGCCGCTGGCCGAGCTCGCCCAGCTCGGGCAGCAGCAGGTGGCGCGCGTACCGCGCGCGCTCCGTCCGTGTCAGCGGCGGCCCCGGCTCGACGAGCGGGCCCGGGGTGCCCGGGGCAGCGTTCACGTGGTCCTCCGTCCCTGGCCGGTTCGGCGCAGCACGAGGTGCAGGACGACGCCGGCGGCCATCCCGAGCGCGAGGTTCACCGCGACGCCGAGGACGGCCACCACAAGGACGACCGCCCACGCCGCACCGCCGCGGACGTCGCGGAGCAGCCGCGCGTGCGCGACGCCCGCCACCACGAGGAGCGCGGCGAGCACCGGCACCGGGAACGCCGCGAGCACGCCGCCGAGTCCACGCCCCGCGGCGACGGCGACCACGACGAGGCCGGTCCCGATGAGCAGCGGGGCGCGCCAGGTCCTGGCACCCGCGGCGTGGTGGGCGCTCATCCCGCCGGCGCCGTGGCACACCGGCATCCCCGCGACGGCGCCCGCCAGCACGTTCGCCCCACCGAGGGTGAGCGCGAGGCGGCTGGGCGTGACCCGGCGGGCCCGCTCGCCGAAGTAGCGCGGCGCCGCGTCGGCGGGCGCGAGACACGAGTTGGCGAACGTCAGGGGCAGCTGGGGCACGACGAGCAGGACGAGTGCGGTGCCGAGCGTGGCGGCGTCGAGCGCGGGGACCGCGAGGGCGGTCGGGCCGAGGGCGTCGCCACCGGCCGGGGCGGCGAGGACGACGGCGACGACCAGCGCGGCGGCGACGACGACGAGCGCGAGCACGGCCCGCCAGAGCAGCAGGGCGACGCACCCCACCGCGACCACGACGACCGCCCACGTCGGCGGCTGCCGGACGAACGGGTCGGGGGTGCCCACGACAAGGTCCCAGGCGATCCGCGCGAAGGTGAGCGCCACGGCCAGCTGCACGCCGCGGACGACAGCGGCGGGAAACGCGCGCGCCACCCGGTCGAGCCAGCCCGTGACGCCGAGGCCGAGGAACACGACACCCATGAGGAGCGCGCCTGCGGCGACGACGTCGGGGCCCGCGCCGACGGCGATCGCCACGGCGCCGAAGGCCTTGAGCGGCTGGACGGCGACGGGCACGCGGTACACCGCGGCCACCGCGAGGTACGCCAGGCCGGCCGGCAGGAGGACCGCCGTGGGCGACAGCCCGTTGGCGACGACGAGCGCCACCGCGATCGGCACGAGGACGCCGAGGTCGGCGACCGCGCCCGAGGCCTCCCGCCACCAGCGCCCGCGCGTCCCCGCCACGGGGGCCGCCGGTCCCGCGTCCGGCGGGGGCACCGGCCGTGGCGCCACCGGCGCC
>JAEZAR010000072.1 GCA_023430425.1 Actinomycetes bacterium
GGTGCCGCCGGTGCCGCCGGTTCCCGCCGTGCCCCCGGGCGGCCGGTCCGGGATCTCGATGGTCAGCTCGTAGTGCTCCCGCGCGAAGAAGCCCGCGAAGCCGCCGGTGCGGATCCGCTCCGCCTTGACCACCCGGGCGTGCGGGCCCATCTCGGCGCGGATGCGCAGCATCAGCTCCGGCAGGTCGTCACCGTCCAGCAGCAAGCGCGTGGGCATCCTCGACCACCCCTCGGCTCTCGATCCGCAGGCCCGACCCGGTCACCTCCGGGTAGGAGAGCACGGGCAGGGCCGCCATCGCCAGGGCGACGGTCCGGCGCAGCGCGGGCCGCAGGCCCGGCGCGCACACGAGCACGACCTCGTGGCCGGTGTTCTCCGCGGCCGCGACCGCGCGCCGGATGCCGGCGAGGAGCCGGTCGGCGCGCACGGGGTCCAGCAGCAGCTGGCTGCCGGCGTCGGTCGGGCGCACCGCCTCGAGGAGGGACTGCTCGAGCGCCCCCTCGAGCGTGACGACGCCGAGCGCGCCGTCCCGGGCGTAGGGCGCCGCGAGCGCCGGGCCCAGGGCGGCGCGGGCCGCCTCGACCAGCCCCTCCGGGTCGGTGCTCACCCGCGCCCGCAACGTCAGCCCCTCGTAGATCCGCCCGAGGTCGCGGACGGGAACCCGCTCCGCGAGCAGGCCCTGCAGGACCCGCTGGACCTCCCCGAGCGTGAGGAGGCCCGGCACGAGCTCGTCGACCACCGACGGGTTCACGGCCTTGACGCCCTCGGTGAGCACGCGCACGTCCTCGCGGGACAGCAGACGGCCGGCGTTGGCCTCGATGATCGCCCCGAGATGGGTGATGAGCACCGAGACGCGGTCGACGACGGTCGCCCCCACCATCTCGGCGGCGGACCGGAGCTCGCTCGGGATCCACTTGCCGGCGAGGCCGAAGACGGGCTCGACCACCGGGGTGCCGCCGATGCCCTCGAGGTTGTCCCCCAGGGCGAGCAGCCGCCCGGCCGGCGCCTCGCCGCGACCCACCTCGACCCCCGAGATGCGCACGACGTACGCCGAGCGCGGCAGGTCGAGCCAGTCGCGGGTGCGCACCGGCGGCACCACGACGCCCAGTTCCAGGGCGATCTTGCGGCGCAGCGCCCGCACGCGGGACAGCAGGTCCGCCTCGGTTCCGGTGCCGACGAGGTCCACGAGGTCGGGGGCCAGCAGGATCTCCAGGGCGGGCACGCGCATCTGCTCGATGAGCGCCTCCGGCGAGTCCGGCGCCGGGGCGGCGACCGTCGTCTCGGCGAGCGCCGCGGCGTCGGGGGCGGCCGCGGCCCGCACGCGCTGGGCGGCGACCAGCAGCAGGGAG
This sequence comes from Actinomycetes bacterium, assembly GCA_023430425.1. Next base: position 1,347 of record JAEZAR010000072.1, read on the forward strand.
CCCACCAGCACGAACGGGATCTTGGGCATGCCCGGCACCAGCGCGAGGCCGATCGCCGCGGCCCCCGAGATCTGCAGCGCGGTGCGGCTCTGCGTGAGCTGCGCACCCGCCGTCGTGCCCATGTCCGCCTCGCTCGTGGCGCGCGTGACGATGAGGCCCGTCGAGACGGACATGAGCAGCGCGGGGATCTGCGTGACGAGGCCGTCGCCGATGGTGAGGAGGCTGAACCGCTCGATCGCCTCGCCCGCCGACATGCCCATCTGCAGCATGCCGACCGCGAACCCGCCGACGAGGTTGATGATCGTGATGACGATGCCGGCGATCGCGTCGCCCTTGACGAACTTCGAGCCGCCGTCCATCGCGCCGTAGAAGTCCGCCTCCGCCCCGATCTCCGCGCGGCGCCGGCGTGCCTCGTCCTCGTCGATGAGGCCGGCGTTGAGGTCGGCGTCGATCGCCATCTGCTTGCCCGGCATCGCGTCGAGGGTGAACCGCGCGCCCACCTCCGCGACGCGACCGGCACCGTTGGTGATCACCGCGAACTGGATGACGACGAGGATGAGGAACACCACGAGGCCGATGACCAGCGACCCGCCGACGACGAAGTGCCCGAACGCGTCGATGACCTCCCCGGCGTAGCCGTCGCGCAGCACGAGCCGCGTCGACGCGACGTTGAGGCCCAGCCGGAACAGGGTCAGCACGAGCAGCAGCGACGGGAACACGGAGAAGTCGAGCGGCCGCCGGACGTACATGCTGGTCAGCAGCACGACGAGCGAGAGCGCGATGTTGGTGACGATGAGCACGTCCAGCATCGCGGCGGGCAGCGGGACGACGAGCAGCAGGACGACGCCGACGACGCCGACGGGGACGGCCAGGGTGAGCGCGCGGCCCTTCATCGCAGCGCCTCCTTCTCGTGATCGGTGGGGCTCATGCCGGGACCGGGAGCGCGGTGGGCCCGCCCGGGGCCCGGTGGGTGCCGGTGGCCGCGCCGCGCCGGCGCAGGGCCATCACGAACGCGAGCACCCGGGCGACGGCGACGTACAGGTCGGGCGGGACCTCCTGGCCGAGCTCGCACGCGGCGTGCAGCGCCCGGGCGAGCGGGACGTCCTCGACCATCGGCACGTGCTTCTCCGCGGCCTTGGCGCGGATGCGCGCGGCGACGTGCCCGGCCCCCTTCGCGACGACGCGCGGGGCGCCGGTGCCCGGGGTGTACCGGAGCGCGACGGCCACGTGGGTCGGGTTGACCAGCACGACGTCGGCGGAGGCGACGTCCGCGATCATCCGGTTGCGGCTCATCGCCAGCTGACGGGATCGGATCTGCCCCTTGACCAGCGGGTCGCCCTCGGTCTGCTTGTGCTCCTCGAGGACCTCGCGCCGGGTCATCCGGGTCTGCTTGCGGTTGCGGCGCATGACGACCGCCACGTCCGCGGCGGCCAGGGCAAGGCCCGCCACCACGGCGGTCCGCAGCAGGTTCGAGGCGCCGTCGCCGACGACGTCGAGGACCTGGCGCAGCGAGTGCGTCCCCGAGCCGAGCAGCAGCGGGACCATCCCCTGCACCACCGTCCACAGCACGAGGCCGATCGCCCCGGCCTTGAGGGCCGCCTTGACGCCCTGCCACGCGGCCTGCGCGCCGACGATGCGCTTGACGCCCTTGGGGATGTTGAACTGCTCGAACCTGGGCTTGAGCCGGTGCACCGAGACGTGCAGCCCGCCCTGGGCGGCGGTCGCGACGATCGCGGCGAGCACGACGACGGCGAGCAGCGGCGCGAGCGTCGTCGGCACCGAGCGGAGCCCCTCGCCGAACGCGACGACCGCCGCCTCCGGGTCGGGGGCCGCGACGATCTCCTGGACCGCGCGCATCTGGTCCCGCGCGGCGCCGGACCCCCCCGTGAGCACGAGGGGCAGGACGAGCGCCCCGGCGCCGATGCCCAGCCACGCCGACAGGTCCTGCGAGCGCTGCAGACGGCCCTTGCGCCGGGCCTCGCGCATCCGCCGCGGGGTGGCCTTCTCGGTGCGCTCCTGGCCGTCGCTCACCGGACCACCTCCCCCACGGTGCGCACGGCGTCCTCGGTGAGGGCGCCGACGATCTCGGGCAGGGCGAGGTAGGCGGAGACGCCGAGCACGATCGTGAGCAGGATCTTCAGCGGGAAGCCGAGGGCGAAGGCGTTGAGCGCGGGGGCGACCCGGGTGAGCAGGCCCAGGCCGACGTCGGCGAGGAACAGGACCGCCACGAGCGGGCCCGCGATCTGCAACGCGGCGACGAACATCCCCGTGAGCCCGTCGGTGACGGCCTGGGCCATGGCCGCGAGGTCGAGCGGCGTCCCCAGGGGCAGGGCGTCGAACGAGCGCACGAGGCCCGCGACGACGAGCTGGTACCCGCCCGAGGCGAAGAGGAGCACGACGGCGCTGAGCTGGTACAGCCGCGCGAACTGCGCCCCGTTGGTCATGCTCATCGGGTCGAAGGCCTGGGCGAGCTGGAAGCCGCCGAACAGGTCGATGAGGTTGCCCGCGGAGGACACGGCCGCGAAGACCAGGGCGACGAGGAAGCCGAGACCCGCTCCGACGACCACCTGGAGCACGAGGTCGGCCAGCAGCCGCGCGGTGCCCGAGGCGATCGCGGTGCCCACCTCCGGGCCGCCCCGGGCGAGGGCGCGCGGCGCCACGAGGAGGCCCAGCGCCGTCGCGATCATCGCCTTGACGGTGCCGGGGATGCCCCGGTGCGCGAAGGGCGGCGCGACGACGAGGAAGGCGGCGATGCGGACGCCGGCGAGCATGACGACCTCGAGGCCGGCCAGGGGGAGGGTGATCACGTCAGCCGCCCTCATCCACCGAGGAGCGCGGGGATGCGCTCGAACAGGCCGGTCGTGAACGCGACCAGCTCGGAGATCATCCAGTGCCCGGCGACGAGGAGTGCGACCGCCACCGCGGCGGCCTTGGGCACGAAGCTGAGCGTGACCTCCTGGATCTGCGTGATGGACTGGATCAGCGAGATGCCGAACCCGACCACCAGCGCGGTGATCAGGAGCGGGGCCGCGAGCTTGGCGGCCATGACCAGGGCGTCGAGCCCGATGTCGAGGACGGCGCTGGTGTCCATCAGCCGTAGCTCCCCACCAGCGCCGTGACGATGAGGCCCCACCCGTCGACGAGCACGAAGAGCAGCAGCTTGAACGGCAGGGAGACCATGACCGGCGGCAGCATCATCATGCCCATCGACATCAGGGACGAGGACACCACGAGGTCGATGACGAGGAACGGCACGAAGACGACGAAGCCGATGATGAACGCGCTGCGCAGCTCCGAGAGCAGGAAGGCCGGGATCAGCGTGGTGATCGCGACGTCCTCCGGGCTGCCCGGGTTCGGCAGGTCGGCCGCGCGCGTGACGAGCGCGAGGTCGTCCTCGCGGGTCTGCCCGAGCATGAACTCACGCAGCGGCCCGGAGCCCGCGTCGACGGCCTGCGAGAAGGACAGGGTGCCGTCCAGGTAGGGCTGCACCCCCAGGTCGTTGACCTCCCCCAGGACCGGGCCCATGACGAACAGGCTCAGGAACAGGGCGATGCCGGCGAGCACCTGGTTCGGGGGGACGCCCGTGAGGCCGAGGGCGTTCCGGGTCAGGGCGAGCACCACGAAGATCTTCGTGAAGCTCGTCATCATCAGCAGCAGCGACGGGGCGACGCTGAGCAGGGTGATCGCGAGCAGGACGACGATCGAGCCGCTCGGGCCGCCGTTCGGGCCGTTGACGTCGATGGTGACCGTCGGGTCGCCCACGGGTCCGACCGGCGGCGTCGGCTCGACCGGGCCGACGGGCGGCGCCGGGTCGACCGCGGCGTGCGCGACGTCGGCGCCCGGCCCGACGAGGAGCACGAGGACCAGGCCCACGAGCGCGAGCGCGCCGAGGATCGCGCCGAGCGGCCGACGGGCCCGGACGGGCCGGTCACCGCGGCCCGCGAGGGGCCCGGCGGACGGGGGGGTCACCGACGAAGGGTCCGTTCCTGCACCGCAACCACCGCCCGGCGCCACGTCGTGGCGTCCAGGACCGATCCCTCGAGGGGGTTGCGCTGCGTGGGGACCGCGGGCGTCCGTGCCGCGGGGGTCGACGGGGTCAGGGGGGAGACGGGGAGGACGGGGGCGCCGTCGGGCGGGACGTCCAGGAGGCGCTCGAGCTCGGCGGGGTCCAGGGTCTCGCGGCGCTCGGCGCCGGCCCCGGCCTCGGGCACCGCGACCTCCGTGAGAAGGGTGACGCCGTGCTCGCCGACGCCGAGCAGCAGGTGGCGCCCGGCGACCTCGACGAGCGCGATCGAGCTGCGCCCGCCCAGGGACTGCCGGCCGACGACGGCCAGCGAGGCGGCCGGGCGCGGACGCCGGGCGCCGGGCCGCGCGCCCGTGCGCCGGGCGAGCCACCAGAGCAGCCCGAGCACGCACGCGAGCGAGAGCGTCACGCGCAGCACGAGCACCGCCGTCGAGGTGTCCATCGCGGGGCCGGTCTCAGCCCGCCGCGCCGGTGGGACCGTCCGTGGCGACGATCTCGGTGATGCGGATGCCGTAGTCCTCGTCGACGACGACGACCTCCCCCCGCGCGACGAGCCGTCCGTTGACCATGACGTCGGCCGGGGCGCCCGCCGCGCGGTCGAGCTCCAGCACGGTGCCCGGGACGAGCTCGAGGACCTGGCGGACCGGCAGCCGCGTCCGGCCGATCTCCGCGGTGAGCGTGAGCTCGACGTCGTGCAGCAGGCGCAGCGCCGAGCGGTCCCCCGCGAGGCCATCGCGGGGCTCGCGCTGCGCGGGCACCGCCGCGTGCGTGCGGGGGCGCAGGCCGAACC
>JAEZAR010000243.1 GCA_023430425.1 Actinomycetes bacterium
GGGGACGGGACCGGGCGGTCCGGCGTCGGCGGCACGGTGGCCACCGGGGCACCCCCGCCCGAGGCGACCACCCTCTCGACCCGGTCCAGGCGGGCGCCGAGGCCGACCACACCGTCGTCGGCCGCCGGCAGCAGGAGGCGCGCCACGAGCAGCTCGAGGTGCAGCCGGGGCGAGGTGGCGCCCGTCATCTCCGTCAGCGCGGTGTTCACCAGGTCCGCCGACCGCGAGAGCTCGGCGGGCCCGAGGGCCGCCGCCTGCGCCCTCATCCGCTCCACCTGGTCGCTCGGCAGCGTCGCCAGCGCCGCGCCCGCCGCGTCGCCGGCCGCGGCGATGACGATGAGGTCGCGCAGCCGCTCGAGCAGGTCCTCGACGAAGCGCCGCGGCTCGTGCCCGGTCGCGATGACGCGGTCCACGACCCGGAAGGCCGACGCGCCGTCCCGCGCGGCGATCGCGCCCACGACGTCGTCGAGCAGGGTCGCGTGCGTGTAGCCGAGCAGTGCGACGGCGCCCTCGTAGTCGATGCCGTCCGCGCCGGCACCGGCGACGAGCTGGTCGAGCACCGAGAGCGAGTCCCGGACCGACCCGCCGCCCGCCCGGACGACCAGGGGCAGCACCCCGGACCCCACGGGCACGTCCTCGGCCGCGCAGATCCGCTCGAGGTAGGGCTGGAGCACGTCCGGCGGCACGAGCCGGAACGGGTAGTGGTGCGTGCGGGACCGGATGGTGCCGATCACCTTGTCCGGCTCGGTCGTCGCGAACACGAACTTCACGTGCTCCGGCGGCTCCTCGACCGTCTTGAGCAGGGCGTTGAAGCCCTGCGGGGAGACCATGTGCGCCTCGTCGAGGATGAAGATCTTGAACCGGTCCCGCGTGGGCGCGAACGTGGCCCGCTCGCGCAGGTCCCGGGCGTCGTCGACGCCCCCGTGGCTGGCCGCGTCGATCTCGACGACGTCGAGCGAGCCCGGCCCGCCCCGCGCCAGCTCGACGCACGACGGGCACGTGCCGCACGGCTCCGGCGTCGGGCCCTGAGCGCAGTTGAGGCAGCGCGCGAGGATGCGCGCCGACGTCGTCTTGCCGCACCCGCGCGGCCCCGAGAAGAGGTACGCGTGGGAGACGCGCCCCGTGCGCAATGCCTGGACCAGCGGCTCGGTGACGTGCTCCTGACCGATCACGTCCGCGAAGGTGTCGGGCCGGTACCGGCGGTACAGGGCGGTGGTCACGCCTGCCAGGGTAGGCGACGCCGCCGACGCCGGGCACGGCCCCTGCCCGCCCGGACGCGGCCGGTGCACCCCGATCAGTCGGAGGCCCGGCGCCGGTCCATCCCCCACCGGTGAGTGCCGGACACCACCGCGACCGACGACGGAGGAGCACCCATGCGGCTGACCGTGCACGAGTTCGTGACGCTCGACGGCGTCGTCCAGGGCCCGGGCGGGCCCGACGAGGACACCACAGGTGGCTTCACCGCCGGCGGCTGGGTGGTGCCGTACGTGGACGACGCGTTCGGCGAGATCGTCGACGGCTGGTTCGCCCGGACGACGGCGCTGCTGTTCGGCCGGACGACGTTCGAGCTCATGCGCGGGTTCTGGCCCGAGGTGACCGACCCCGACCACCGCACCGCCCACGCGCTCAACACCCTGCCCAAGTACGTGGTCTCGCGGACCCTGGCCGACCCGGGGTGGGAGCCGACCACCGTCCTCGCCGGCGACCCCGTCGAGGAGGTCGCCCGGCTCAAGGAGCGCCTCGGCGACGGACCGGGGGAGCTCCAGGTCCACGGCTGCGCCCGCCTCGCGGCGGCCCTGCACGCCGCCGGCCTCGTCGACGAGTACCGGCTCATGGTCTTCCCGGTGACGGTGGGCGCCGGCAAGCGGCTGTTCGGCCCCGACGCGGCACCGTCGGGCTTCCGCGTGCTCGGGTCCCGGGTCACGCCGGCCGGCGTCGTGCACACCGCGCTCGAGCCGACGCCGTTCACGCGCGGCGACATCGAGGCCGAGGGCGGCACGGAGGTCCTGTCGATCGTCGAGTGACGGCGCCCGCGCGATGCGCCCCTCTTGACCCTCGCACGGTGTCAGAGTGTGGGCTGATGGACATGCCACCCGCGGGCCACCGGCTGCTGACGATCGGCGAGTTCTCGCGCCTGTCGCGGCTCAGCGTCCGCATGCTCCGGTACTACGACGAGCACGGCGTCCTGCGGCCGACCCACGTCGACGACCGCTCCGGCTACCGCTCCTACGCGCCCGACCTGCTCGCCGTGGCGGGCCGGGTGCGCCGGCTGCGGGACGCCGGGCTCGGCGTCGCCGAGCTGGCCGCGTGCGTCCCCCTGCTCGACGACGCCGGCGGGCTGCGGCGCGTGCTCGAGCGGCACCGGACGCGGCTCATCGCCGACTCCGCGGCCGTCGCGGCCCGCATCCGCGAGGTGGACCAGCTCATCACCGGTCTGGAGGAGCCCGTCATGTCCGTCGAGGTCGCCACGCGGACCCTGCCCGCGCGCACCGTCGCGAGCCTGCGCGACACCATCCCCACCTACGCCGACGAGGGGCTGCTCTGGCAGCGCCTCATGCCCGCCCTGTTCGCGGCGGGCGCGGTGCCCGACCCGGGCGGCCACGGCGTGGCCGTCTTCCACGACGAGGAGTACCGCGAGCGCGACTGCGACGTGGAGGT
>JAEZAR010000301.1 GCA_023430425.1 Actinomycetes bacterium
GTCCAGACGGTTGGGGATCATCGCCCGGTGCTGCCAGTGCTCGCTCCGCTTGATCTTCACGACGAACTCGGGCCGGACGAACTTGGCCCGGCCCGTGACGACGCCCCCGGCCTCGGTCCGAAGGTAGAGCCCTTCCATCAGGGCGTCGATGCGGCCCGTCAGCGGGTTCTCGAACTCGGCGTCGAACCGGGACGGGCCGATCAGCGCCAAGAGCCGATCTCGGTCCAGGGCCCCTTGATGGACCACCGGCACCGTCGAGAGCCCGGTCCCTTCCAGCAGCGTCAACCGACGTTCCAGGTCCAGGAACGCCCCGGCCGACTTGTCGTACACGTCGAACTCGAAGAAGTAATGGGGCAGGCGATTGTAGAGGACCGAGTGCTTCGCATAGACCCATTCGCCGAAGAGGATGAACCGATCCTCCAGCATCGCCTCCAGCACGGGCCGCTTCACGGCCGCCCACTGCTTGAGGAGGTCGTACTGCGGGTGCATCGCCTCGGCGATCAGGTGCCCCCGAGACTGGAGGACCATCGCCCCGTCGGCCGAGAAGTGGACGCCCACGTTGGTGCCGTCGATCTTCTCCTCGACGATCAGCGACCCGTCGGCGAGGAACCGGGCCGACTCGGCGTCGTCCAGGTGCTTGTCGTCGTCGGTCCCCCGGGAGCCGAAGAGGTGGGGCGTCCTCGGGTACTTCACGAACTCGCCGAATGACCGCCCCATCGCCGTCGCCCCAAATTATGCACCGGTTCGCCGCAGATCCGATCGGTGGTAGACGTCTTCCCCGGCCCCGAGGTTCGCATGCCTCGACGAATCTCGTCATCTCGCCCTCCTGGCCATGTGACCCCGCAACGGTGGGGCCTCGTCGTCGATGAGATCCAGCAGGTCGGAAAACCGGAGGACCTCGACGTCCCCGCCCCGGACCGACTCCTCGGCGACCCGGTAGCTCACCCAGCGTTCGGGGTCGAACAGCACCGGCTCCAGGACCCGCTCGACGATCGCCCGCAGCCCACGAGCCCCGGTCCCCCGCTCGTGGGCCGTCTCGGCGATGGCCCGGATCGCCCCGTCGGTGAACCGCAGGTCGGCCTGGCGGTACTTCAGCAACTTCCGGTACTGCCCGATCAGCGAATTCTTCGGCTCGTGAAGAATCCGCACGAGGTCGTCCACGCCCAGGGCGTCGAGCGTGGCGATCACCGGCAGCCGGCCGATCAACTCCGGGATCAGTCCGAAGCCTTCCACGTCCTCGGGCAGGACGTGGCGAAGCGGATTCGCCGCCTCGTCCCCGACGGACGAGCCCGCCTGATCGAAGCCGAACGCCCGCCGCCCCAGCCGTCGGGCGACGATCTCCTCCAACCCGACGAACGCCCCGCCGCAGAGGAACAGCACGTTCGACGTGTCGAAGGGGATGCAGGGCTCGCAGGCGAGCTGCCTATGACCGCCGCTGGGCGGGACGTTGGCGACGGTCCCCTCGATCATCTTGAGCAGGGCGTGCTGGACGCCCAGCCTCATGTCCTTCGCCCCGTGGACCCGGCCGCCGCCGAGTTTGTCGATCTCATCGATATACAGGATCCCCCGCCGGGCCGTCGGCACGTCCATGCCGGCGGCGACGAGCAGCTTGTACAGGATCGACTCCACGTCCTCGCCGACGTACCCCGCCTCGGTCAGCGTGGTGGCGTCGGCCACGGCGAACGGCACGTCCAGGCACTCGGCCAACGCTCGGGCCAGGTGCGTCTTCCCCGAGCCCGACGGGCCGATCAGCAGGACGTTGGACTTCTCGATGACGACCTGTTGCAAGGAAGCGTCCGTGACCGTCGGCGTGGCGGATTCCCGATCGAGGGCGTCGAACAGCCGGAGGTAGTGGTTGGCGACCGCCACGGCGAGCGTCCGCTTCGCCCGGTCCTGGCCGATGACCGAGCGGTCGAGGTGCTCGACGACCATCCGAGGCGTGGGCAGGGCGGCGGCGAGATTGAGGGGCTGCGGCATGAGATTCCGGCTCCGGGGACGGGATCATCTTCGCCCTCCGATGTGGCGGGCGGTCCACATTCCCGGCGGTGTCGGAAAATCCCCGCCTCCAGGCAAGCCAGGCTCAATTCGAATTGGACCAGACGATTTTTCTGGTTCCCCCCATCAGGATCGTCATGGTCCGACTCCGTCCGCCTGGCACGACCAGTCTCCCTTTCCTGGAATGAATGCGTTCCAACGTCCATCGGCCGGGTCGATATCTACCAGCGGAAATCCCTGACGGCCTCGGCCGCCGGACGCCAGTTCCGGCCGCCGTCGTATCGCAGCAAACGATGCGGGTCTCCGGAGCCATAGGACCAGATCACCGCCCCGGCGTATCCTTGATTCCTGGCGTTCCGGAGGAACGCCTCGACCGCTCGCCGTTGCGTCTCGTCGTCCCGCTCCCGCTTGCCCTGGCCGCACTCGCCGATCAGGACCGGCAGGCCGACGTGCAGGTCTTTCGCCGGGACGAGCGACCCGTCGTCGTCGTACTGATGATAATCGTAGAAGTCGAGCCCCAGGCCGCTGTACACGCCCGCCTTCACGTTGGACTCGGCGTGCCACCCCGAGCCGCAAGAGACGAGCCGCTTGGGGTCGACCGCATGAACGGCCCGGACGGTCTCGCCGAGGAAGCGGCGCATCTCCTGCCAGTTGTAGCCCTTGTCGCCGTGGTTGCCCCGCCTCCCGGCCACGTTGTATTCCGGCTCGTTGAACACGTCGACGGCGAAGATCGCCGGGTCGTCCTTGTAATGCCTGGCGAACGGCTTCACGACCTTCTCGATCCAGGCACGGCGGGCGTCGGCGTCACGGACCATGTCCCGCACCTTGAGTTCGGCGCAAGTGTTGATGACGTCGTTCGTGAGGCAGAGATAGAGGTAGATTCCCCGTTCCCTGGCCAGACTCCTCGTCGTGTCGAAGTTGTCCAGCAGCATCGGCTCGATGCCCGTGACCAGGCCAGTCCGACGGTCGAACACCAAGCCCTCCATGCTTTCGAACACCCAGATGCGGACGACGTTGACGTTCATGGCCTTGATGTCGTCGAGCGTGTCCGCCATGTCCTTCCGGTCGAACGCCACCGCCCAATCGGGGTGGGCCGGCAGGTGTCCGAAATCGTGCCCGCAGGCCCCGTTGAACCAGGGGAGATTGACGCCCCGGACGGGACCGACGTTTCCATCGAATTTGATGTAACGGGTCGAGGGACGTTGCGCCCCGGCCTGGTACGGATGAGACGCCATGACCGATAGGGCCATGAGGAGGATCACGATTCGGGTTCCGGCCATGGCGCTTCTCCGAATTGCGACTGGAAAGCCACTGCGACCCAGCCGTCGGCCGGCATGGGAAATCGCAAAGGACGGGGGCGGGGAAGAGGTTTAAGCCTCCCTAATGTGGAAGGTGCGTCGGGACGCCATGCGCAGACGAACGCCGAGGATCTCTCCCATCCCCGGCTGG
>JAEZAR010000325.1 GCA_023430425.1 Actinomycetes bacterium
TCATGCGTCCCCCTCCGTGGTGCGGACCGCGTCGAGCAGCACCTCGACGGCGGCCCGCGCGCGGTCGGCCGCCCGCGGGTCGTTGAGGAGACGGTGCTGGTGGTAGAAGCCGAGCATCACCGCGTGCAGGTCGACGGCGAACTGGTCCGGGTCGGCGTCGGGCCGGAAGTGCCCCTCCCGGATGCCGCCGGCGAAGACCCGGGCGAGGGTGCGGGCCAGCTCGAGGTGCTGGTCGCGGAGCCGGTCGCGGACGGGCCCGGGCTGCTCGTCCAGCTCGGTGCTCGACTTGACGAACAGGCAGCCGCCCGGCCGGCGCTCCAGTCCGCACGTCAGCCAGCCCTCCAGCAGCGCGCGCACCCGCGGCTCCCCCCGTGGCACCTGGAGCGCGGGCAGCACGACCTCGACGGCGAACTGCCGGGCGGCCGTGTCGAGCACGGCGAGCTGGAGCGCCTCCTTCGAGCCGAAGTGCGCGAACATGCCGCTCTTCGACATGCCGACCTCCGCGGCGAGCGAGGCGATGCTCAGCCCGCCGAGACCGGTCCGGCACGCGAGGGTGACCCCGGCGGCGAGGATCGCCTCGCGCGTGCGGCCGCCCTTGGTGCCCGCCCCGGGGGGTGCGTCGCCGCCCGGCGGCAGGCCGAGCAGCGTCCTCAGGTCGCCCGGGGCGCTCGTCTCGGTCACGCCGAGGAAATTAGCACGATCGTTCGTGCCGGAGAACCCCGTCCGGTTTCGAATCGATTCGAACTACACTGGGCGCCGTGAGCGCGCCCCCGGCGGCGCACGGGCAGTCGCGCCCGTCCGCGCGCCTCGTCGTGATCCTCGGCGCGATGGCGTTCCTGCCGGCCGCCACGACCGACATGTACCTCCCGTCGCTGCCCGAGGTCGCGCGCGACCTCGGCGCGAGCGACGCAGCCGTCCAGCTGACGATCTCGTGGGTGCTCGTCGGCGGCGCGCTCGCACAGCTCGTGCTGGGCCCGGTGTCGGACCGCGTGGGGCGGCGCCGCCCGGCGGTCGTGGGCCTCGCCCTGTTCGTCGTCGTCTCCCTCCTGTGCCTGGCGGCCGCGACGATCACCCAGCTCGTCGCGCTCCGGCTGCTGCACGGCGTCGTCGGCGCGGCGGCGACGGTGGTCGCGACGGCGGTGATCGGGGACCGCTGGCGCGGGGCGGAGGCGGCCCGGCTCCTCTCGCGCCTCTGGCTCGCCATCGCGGTCGCGCCCGTGCTCGCGCCGCTGCTCGGCACCCTCGTCGCCCGGCACTGGGGCTGGCGCGGGGTGTTCGGGGTGCTGGCCGTGATGGGGGCGGCGCTCGCCGTCGTCGTCGCGCGGGCGCTGCCGGAGACCCTGCCCCCCGACCGGCGCAGCGGGGCCGGGCTCGGCGCGGCGTTCCACGGCTACCGCGAGGCCCTGCGGGACCGGCGCTTCGTGGCGTACGCGCTGCTGCCCGGGCTCGGGCTCGCCGTGATCATGAGCTACGTCACCGGCTCGTCGTTCGTGCTCCAGGGCGAGTACGGGCTGTCGCCGACGCAGTTCGCCCTCGCGTTCGGGCTCGGCGCGACGTCCATGGTCGTCGGGTCGCAGGCCAACGCCGTCCTCGTCCGGCGGCACGGCCCCGCCCGGCTGCTCGCCGTCGGGGTGCCGGCGACCGTGGTGACCACCGGCGCGATGCTCGTCGCCGCAGCCGGCCACCTGGCCGGGGTCGCCGGGCTCCTCGTCCCGCTGTGGCTCACCGTGGGCGTGCTGACCGGCGTCATCGCGAACGCCTCCGCGCTCGCCCTCGAGCGGCTGCCCGGACGGGCCGGCACCGCCTCGGCCGTGCTCGGCTTCTCGCAGGGCGGGCTCGGTGGGCTGGTGTCGCCGCTCGTCGGCGTGCTGGGCGGGGCGCTCGGGCGGGCCGGCGTCGCGAACGCCGCGGGCGTCGGGATGGCGGCGGTGATGCTCGCCGCGGCGGTCGCCGGCGTCGTCGTGCTGGCGGTCGGGACCCCGGTGCTGCGCGCTCGGTGAGTCAGGCGCCGATGCGCGGGAAGGACCGCAGCGAGAAGACCACCTCGACCGGCACCTCGAAGTACTCCGCGATCCGCAGCGCCAGCTCGAGGCTCGGGCTGTACTCCCCGCGCTCGAGGTAGCCGACGGTCTGGTAGTGGACGCCGAGGGCGTCCGCGAGCTGGCGGCGGCTGATCCGGCGCTCGGCGCGCAGCACCGCGATGCGGTTGTGGATGCCGTCGGGCCGCCGCGAGGCCTCCCGCGGCGGCGGGTCGCCCGCTGTCTCGTCAGCCAACCCGCTGCATCCGTTCCTGACGGCGGGCCTCCACGGCGGAGCCCGACTCCCGGCGCGCCATCCTACGGAGCACGCGCGGGGCGACGACGAGGCCCGCCACCGCCCACAGCCCCAGGACGGCGGCCCCCTCGAGCACCCGCCACTCGCCGCCGATCTCGGCCGCGACCGCGGCCTCCGGCAGGAACGCCCAGCGCAGCCCGACGCCGAGCCAGTACATCGGGAACGCCTGCGTGACGACCTGCACCCACCCCCACATGGCTGCCACCGGGACGAAGACGCCGGAGATCGCCATGAGGCCGAACACCGGGAGAAGCCCCCAGGTCGTGACGTGGCCCGGCTTGCGCGCGAGGGAGCCGATGATCATCCCGAGCGGGAGGGCCGCCACCAGCCCGAGCAGGATGAAGGCGAGGGCCACGAGCGCACCTTGGACGCCGCGGTGCACGGCGGCGTCAAACAGGAAGAGTGACGGCACGAGGATCACCGCGAGCATCGGCAGGACGCCCAGGGTCTGCAGGACGACCTGCCCCGTGACGTAGCCACGCAGGCCGTACGGGGCGGCCTTGGCCCGCAGCAGCGTCCCGTCCTCACGCTCGATCACCAGAGCGAACGCGGGACCGAGCACGGCGCCGAACACCGTCGCGGCGGCGATGACCGTGGGCAGCACGAGCAGGGGGAACGCGATCGGCACGCCCTCGACGGTGCTGTTCCGGTTGAGCCACAGGTACAGGAGCGCCCCGCCGCCCCACAACACGTAGAAGATCAGGTCCTCCGGGCTGCGCAGGCTGAGCCGGAACTCCGTGACCCCACGTCGCACACCCACGCGCCACGCGTGGCCGGAGCCGCCCACCGGCCGCTCGGGCCGGCCGCCCGGAAGTGCCGTCGCCGTCATCGCGCCTCCTCCCGGTCCGGGCGGTCCACCGCCGGCAGCGTGGCCACCCGCTCGCCGGGCCAGCCGGCGGCCGACCCGTCGTCGGGGGCCGCACCCTCGTGGCGGTGCACCAGCGCCATGTAGGTGTCCTCCAGCGAGGTCCGGCGCACCTCGAGGTCGGCGACGGCGTCGCCGTGCTGGGCGAACAGCCGGCGGACGAACGCCGTCGCGTCGTCGGGCGCGTGCACGTACCGCCTCCCGTCGACGGACCACCGGACCTCCGCCTTGCCGGCCACCTCGCGCGCCAGCTCGTCGGCGCTGCCCGACGCGACGATCCGCCGGCCGGCCAGCACGAGGATCCGGTCGGCCAGCTTCTCCGCCTCGTCGAGGTCGTGCGTGGTGAGCATGATCGTCGTGTCCTCGAGGTCGACGAGGCCGTGCACGATGTCGTGGAACTCGCGCCGCGCCTGGGGGTCGAAGCCCGCGGTCGGCTCGTCGAGGAAGAGCACCTCGGGCCGCCCCACGATGCCGATCGCCACGTCGAGCCGGCGGCGCTGGCCGCCGGAGAGCGTCGCGATCCGCTGGTCCGCGTGCTCGGCCAGCCCGACGAGCTCCAGGAGCTCGGTCGTCGGCCGCGGGCGCGGCCGGTCGGGGCGCCCGAACGGCGCGTAGTAGCTGCCGAGGTGGTCGAGCAGCACCCGCGGGCTCCACCGGCCGTGGTCGCGCCAGGACTGCAGCACGATGCCGATCCCGGCCCGCCACGGCTCGGGTGCGGTCGCCGGGTCGACGCCGAGCACCCGGACCGAACCCGAGGACGGCACCCGGAACCCCTCGAGCACCTCGATCGTCGTCGTCTTGCCGGCACCGTTCGGACCGAGCAGGACGACGACCTCGCCACGTCGGACCTCGAGGTCCACGCCGTCCAGCACATCCGTGGTGCCGTACCGCATGCGCAGGTCGCTGACCGAGATCACCGCGTCGTTCATCGCACCCCCGGTCGGTCGTCGTCGTGTCGCTACCAGCGATAGTAGACCTACTACATCCTATAGCGTCAAGGGTGCATGCTTGTGGGTCGCGGGCGGGCGTGGGTCAGCTCATCGGGCGGAACCCGCCGCAGGTCAGCCGCCCAGGCGCACCAGGCCCCGGATGCAGGTGACCGTGTCACCGCCGACCCAGATCCCGTCCTCGGCCCGGACGACGTGCACGCGCCCGGCGCGCTGCAGGACGGTGCCCTGCGACGCGACGTAGCGCTCGGGCAGCACGCCGTTCGCCGTGAGCCACTGCCCGATCCCCGCGTTGAGGCTGCCCGTGACCGGGTCCTCCGCGATCCCCAGGCCGCCGACGAACGCGCGGACCTCGGCGTCGGCCCCCGTGCGCTCCCTGCCTGCGGCGTCGTACCGCGCGACCACCCCCACCATGAGGTCGCCGAGGACCGCGAGGTCCGGCGTCAGGGCGAGCACCGCACCCACGTCACGGAGCAGGACCCCGATCCAGGGTGGTCCGTTGTCCAGCCACGCCACGTCGAGCACCTGGTCCACCTGGACCCCCAGGCCGCGCAGGACGACGTCGCGCGTGCCCTCCTCGACGGGACCGGACCGGCGCAGGGGCGGGGCCGCGAAGGCGAGCCGCCCGGCGTCGTCGGCCCGCAGGTCGACCAGCCCCACCCCGCACTCCTGGACGAGAGCCCCGGGGGTGCGCGACGTGCCGCCCGCCTCCAACCAGGCGTGCGCGCTGCCGATGGTCGGGTGCCCCGCGAAGGGGAGCTCGCCGCCCGGCGTGAAGATCCGGAGCCGGTAGTCGGCGGCGGGGTCGCTCGGCGGGAGGACGAACGTCGTCTCGGACAGGTTGGTCCACCGCGCGAAGGCGGCCATCTCCTCCTCGGTCAGCCCGTCGGCGTCGAGCACGACGGCGACCGGGTTGCCGAGGTACGGCTCGGCGGTGAAGACGTCGACCTGGGCGAAGGGTCGCATGCGCATGCGGACATCCTCGCGCGCACCGCGTCAGCCGTCTGCCCCCTGGACCGCCGCGACGAAGGCCGCGAGCGCGGCGTCCCCGAAGAGCACGAACCTGACGAGGGTGACGGGGCCGTCCTCGTGCGCCCGAGCCCAGTCCCGGACGGCGCCGACGGCGACCCGGGCCACCTCGTCCACGTCC
This sequence comes from Actinomycetes bacterium, assembly GCA_023430425.1. Next base: position 5,297 of record JAEZAR010000325.1, read on the forward strand.
CAGCCGTACACACCGGCGCTCACCGCCGGGAACGCGACGCTCCCGGCCCCGAGGCCGGCGGCGACGTCGAGCGACCGCGCGAAGCACGACGCGAGCAGCGCCGGGTCCCGCTGCCCGGCGTGCCGGTTCGGCCCGACGGTGTGCACCACCCAGCGCGCCGGGAGGCGTCCTGCCCCGGTGGCGACGGCGTCCCCGACGGGCAACCCGTCCGGCAGCGACGTGCGGCGCAGCTCGCGGCACTCGGCGAGCAGGGCGGGCCCCGCGGCGGCGTGGATCGCGCCGTCGACACCGCCGCCGCCGAGCAGGGCGGAGTTGGCGGCGTTGACGATCGCGTCGACGTGCTGGGTCGTGATGTCGCCGGCGACGGCCTCGATGTCCACGCGTCGATCCTGCCCCCGCGCGAGTTGCCGCGCGCCCCTGCGCAGGTGTCGAATCGTTCCGGTGCGCCACCGCCGGCACACCCCAGCCAGCAAGGGAGCTCTCATGCAGCAGCGTCGCATCGGCGACCGTCCCGTCAGCGCCATCGGGCTCGGCGGCATGCCGATGTCCATCGAGGGCCGCCCGGACGAGGCCCGGTCGATCCGCACGATCCACGCCGCGCTCGACGCCGGCGTGAACCTCGTCGACACGGCCGACTCCTACCACCTGCACCCGACCGACGTCGGGCACAACGAGATCCTCATCGCCAAGGCGCTGCGCCTGGCCGGCAAGGGCCCCGACGACGTCCTCGTCGCCACCAAGGGCGGGCACCGGCGGCCCGGCGACGGCTCCTGGTACACGCAGGGCGGCGCGGAGTACATCAAGCGGGCGTGCGAGGCCTCGCTCCAGCGGCTCGACGTCGAGGCGATCGGCCTGTACCAGTTCCACCGGCCGGACCCGGCCACCCCCTACGAGGAGTCCGTCGGCGCGGTCCGCGACCTGCTCGACGAGGGCAAGATCCTCATGGCGGGCATCTCGAACGCGAACCCCGACCAGATCCGGCTCGCGCAGGAGATCCTGGGCGGCCGACTGGTCTCGGTGCAGAACCAGTTCTCGCCGGCGTTCCGCAGCAGCGAGCCCGAGCTCGAGCTGTGCGACGAGCTGGGCATCGCGTTCCTGCCGTGGAGCCCGCTCGGCGGGATCAGCCGGGCGGGCGAGCTCGGGGCGGCGCACGCGGCCTTCGGGGAGATCGCCGCGGACCGTGGGGTGAGCCCGCAGCAGGTCGCCCTGGCCTGGGAGCTCGCGAAGTCGCCCGTGGTCATCCCGATCCCCGGCGCCAGCCGGCCCGAGAGCATCCTCGACTCGATCCGGGCGGTCGAGCTCGAGCTCACCGACGAGGAGCTCGCCCGCCTCGGTTGACGGCCCGCGCGACCCGCCGGTGTCGGCCCCGCGTGCCACGCTGCGACCATGACCTCGGTCCGACCCGGCGCCGCATCCCCGCCGCGCCCGGAGCTCGGCGAGGCGGCGCACGTCGCTGCCCTCCGCTCGGCCGCCGACGCGCTCGCGGTGCGCGCGGGCGAGGCGGGCCTCGACGCGCGCGTGCCGACCTGTCCCCGGTGGCGGGTGGCCGACCTCGTCGCCCACCAGGGGATCGTCCACCGGTGGGCCGCCGGCCACCTGCGCCTCGACGAGGCCCGCACGCTCAGCAAGGGCGAGGTGCTGCGCACGGTCCCCCGCCCGCAGCTGCTCGACTGGTTCGCGGCAGGGGTGGCCGGCCTCGAGGAGGCCCTGGCCGCCGCCCCGCCCGACGTGCGCGCGATGGTGTTCCTCCGCGACGCCCCGGCCCCGCGCGCGTTCTGGGCGCGACGCCAGGCGCACGAGACGACCATCCACAGCTGCGACGCGCTCGCCGCGGTCCTCGGCCGCCGCCCGAGCGCCACCGAGGCGGGCCTGGGGCGCGACCTCGCCGTGGACGGGCTCGACGAGCTGCTCACCGGCTTCGTCACCCGCGGGCGCAGCACGCTCTGCACGGACGCTCCGTCCCGGCTCGTGGTCGCCCCCGACGACGCGCACCTCGCGTGGGTGCTCGACGTCGCGCCCGACGGCATCACGACGCGGCGCACCACCCGGGACGGGGTGCGCCCACCGGGCGACGGGCCGCCCGACGCCGTCTTCCACGGCTCCGCCGCGCAGCTCTACCTGGGCCTGTGGAACCGGGGGGACGAGGTGGCCGTCGACGGCGACCGGGCGCTGCTGGACCGGTGGTCCGCGCGGGTGCACGTGCGGTGGAGCTGAGGCGCGCCGGGCTCAGGCCTCCAGCAGGATGGTCACCGGCCCGTCGTTGACCAGCTCGACGGCCATGTGCGCCCCGAACACCCCCGTCGCGACCTCGACGCCCCGCGCCCGCAGCGCGGCGACCACGGCCTCGACCAGCGGCTCGGCCACCGGCCCGGGTGCCGCGCCGTTCCACGACGGCCGCCGCCCCTTGCGGGTGTCGGCGTAGAGCGTGAACTGGCTGACCACGAGCACGGGCGCCCCGACGTCCAGCACCGACTGCTCGTCGGCCAGGATCCGCAGGTCCGCGATCTTACGGGCGATCAGCTCGACCTGCGCGGGCCCGTCGTCGTGCGTCGCCCCCACGAGCGCGAGCAGGCCCGGACGGTCGATCGCGCCGACCACGTCGCCGTCCACCGTGACCGACGCGCGGGTCACCCGCTGCAGCACCGCCCTCACGGCCACTCCCCTCCGACCACCGCGCGGGCGGCCGCCGCGGTGGCGCCGACGAACGCGTGCACCTCGCCCACCGGCTCCCCGTGACCCAGCACAGGGACGTGCCCGACGTCGCGCACCTCCGCCACGGCCCACGGGTCGGGGGCCGCGGTCCAGTCGTCCTGCCAGCGGTTCTCCAGCACGTCGCGCAGGATCACCGGCCGCGGCCGCGCGGACCCGTCGGCGACCTTGAAGGCGACCCCGGTGCCGTCGGCGAACCCCGCGGCGTAGACGCCCTCGGCACCGTCCTTCGCCACGAGGCCGGGCACCGCGGCCATGAACCGCGAGACGTCCCGCCCCGGCCCGCCCACGAGCCACGGGTACGTCCGCATCACCCGGCCGACCCGCTGGAACGCGTCGTGCTGGGCCCACAGCTCCTCGCCCCACCAGGGCACCCCCGGCCGCCCCTCGCCCGACGCCGCCGCGGCGATCCGGCCGAACGCGCGCGCCAGCCCGCGCACCGTGGTCGAGAAGAGCGGCGCCCCGCAGCCGTCCACCGTGACGTCGTCGACCGCGACGCCGGTCAGCAGCCCCACCGTCTCGCGCACCCGACGCTGCACGGGGTGGTCCGGCGAGAGGTACGACCCCGGGTCCCAGCCCGCGTCGCCGCCGTTGCCGACGCATGTCGCCAGCATCGCCGCGTGCTTGCCCGAGCAGTTCTGCGTGATGGACGCCGGCCCGCGTCCGCAGCGCCGCCACTCCTGCGCCGCCGACGGGTCGAGCGGCATGTCGGGCGTGTTGCGCAGGTCCGCCTCGCTCAGCCCGGCGGCGGCCAGCACGCGGCGCACGACGGCGAGGTGCGCCGGCGTCCCGCTGTGGCTCGCGGACGCCAGCGCGAGGCCCTCGTCGTCGATCGCGAGACCGGCACCGAGCAGCGCAGCCGCCTGGAGAGGCTTGAGGGCCGACCGCGGCCAGATCGTCGCGTCGGGGTCCCCGACCGCGTTGCGCTCGCTCCCGTCGGGGTGCAGCACCACCAGGTGCCCGACGTGCACCGACTCCACGCGCCCGCCACGCACGACGGCGGCGAGCGGCCCCGCGGGACGGGTCACCGCCCTCACCAGCCGCCGTAGGGCCCGCCGCCCGGTCGTCCGCCCCGGCCGGAGCCACCGGAGTAGGGCCGGATCGCGGGGCGCACGTCGGCGAGGTACACGCCGGCGGCCACGGCCGAGCCGAGCGCGAGGAAGGACAGGAAGCCGAACCCGACGGGCCAGGGCAGGGCGACGAACGCGACGGCGGTGGCCGCGACGAGCACCCACACCCAGAACTGCTTCGTGCGCTTCCCGGCCGACGCATACGCCCGTGCCGGGCGCCGGGCGGCGTCGACGAGCGCGTACACGCTCAGCACGAAGACGACCGCGTACAGCAGGAAGTAGACGAACGCCTGGATGCTCCCGATCACGGGGCGAGCCTACGAGAGCCTCACCCGTGCCGCCCCGAGAGGTGTGCCGCGACGCGGTCCCGGCCGCCCTCCTTGGCGTCGTACAGGGCGGCGTCGGCAGCGGCGTAGAGCCCGGCCAGGTCGCCCGAGCCCCGGGCGTGCGCCACGCCCACGCTCACGGTGAGCCGGACGACCTCGTCACCGGCGGTCAGCGGCGTGTCCCGCACGGCGGCGTGCAGTGCGGCCGCACGCACCGCCACCTCGTCCGCGGGGGCCGGCAGCAGCACGGCGATCTCGTCCCCTCCCCACCGGGCGACGGTGTCGCCCGTGCGGACCACACCCCGCACCAGCCCTGCCACGTGGACGAGCGCGGCGTCGCCGACGGGGTGCCCGTACCTGTCGTTGAGGCCCTTGAAGCGGTCCAGGTCCACCAGGACCAGACCGACGTCCGCCTCGGCGGGCAGCGCGGCGACCGCCCGCTCGAGCTCGCGCCGCGTCGACAGGCCGGTGAGCGGGTCGACGGACGCCATGGCGTCCAGGCGCCGGACGAGGCGGTCCTGGTGGCCACCGGCGGTGAGCAGGACGAACGTGAGCATCGCCAGCGCCGACGCGACGACGACGAGGTCCGTGAGCGCCACCTCGGGCGGCAGCACGCTCAGCACGACGACGGCGTCCCCGACCGCCGCCAGCGCCCACACCGCCCAGGCGAACCCTCGACGGAAGTGCGCCGCCGCGTAGGCGACGGCGTAGGCGAGGCCCATCTGGCCCCCCGCGCTCGCGTCCGAGGACAGGACGTCGCTGACGACGACCCAGAGCACGCCGAGGATCGCGGTCAGGGGGAAGAGCCACGTCGGCAGGCGATGCGGCGCGCGCCAGAAGCGCACGGCCAGCGGCAGGAGCGCGAGCCCGGCGACGGCGGTCACCGCCACGCTGCCGGGGGAGCTCATGGTCCGCCCGACGGCGAGCCCGATCACCTCGTACGCGCAGGTCACGGCCGCGCCCGCACCGACGACGACGGCGGCCGTCCGGCCGGCGGACACGACATCCCGGGGCAGCACGGCGTCGGGGAGGTGCACGACCCTCACATCGGCGCCGGTGCACGGCCCTTCATGGGACCCGCGGGTGATTCGTGCGCCGGCGACCCCGGCGCGGACGAGCCGTGCGCGT
>JAEZAR010000377.1 GCA_023430425.1 Actinomycetes bacterium
GGCGCCGGGGCGGTACCCGGCCGAGTCCGCGGCCACGCTCCACAGCCGGCCGAGGTCGTCGTCCCCCGGCTCCTGCGGGAGCCAGAGCGCCCCACCCGCCGCGGCCTGGGGCGCGCCGGCCGTTGCCGCCGTCGTCGTCCCGCTCGGGTCGCACGCTCATGAGGAGGGTTGTCGGCGCGCAGGCCGCCGGTCTTGACCCCGTCGTCCGGTCCGCCCCCCCGCCCTGCGGACCGGGCCGCCCGCGGCAGCCGAGGGGTGAGACAGGGCAGCCACGATGCGGGCAAACTCGCCCCGAAGGTCCCACGACACCGGGCCCCGCTTCGGCAATGATCCGGTCAAGCGATGACGTGGCGATGGTCGCCGTCGCCGCCCCCGGCCCGCGCGCGGGCCCGACCAAGGAGTGCGCCAGTGTCGCGACGCCTCGCCAGCGTGACCCTCCCGGACGACGTCCGGGCCGCCGTCGACGGGGCGCGCAGCCTCGTCGTCCCGTCCTCGCGTGCCGAGCTCTACGCGCTCGCGCTGGGGCCGGCCGGCGGGCCGACGTTCGCCGTCGACTACACGGTCGGGAGCCGCTCCGTGACCGAGGCGACGGTCGTCCGGTGCAAGAACGGCATCGCCGTGAACTACCCCGAGGACTACATGCGCCGGCGCGACCCGGACTGCATGCGCATCGGGGACGACCTGCCCACCGACAAGCCGCGGTTCCGCGACGTCTACGGCCGGGAGTTCGGCCCGACCCGGGACCAGACGCTCGAGTGGCTCGCCGGTCAGGACCTCGTCGCGGTCCCGTTCCGCGCCGGCGGTCCCGTGTACGGCGACCCCTCGCTGGCGATCGTCCCGGCGAACGCCTCGTTCTTCACGCTCGCGCTGGTGGACCTCCAGGGCTGGACCACGTTCGCCGACGTCGGCCCGTTCACCCCGCGCGCGATCGTGTACGTCGCGCCCCCGTTCCGGCACACCCAGTTCGGCGGTCGCCAGGTCGTCGTCCACCACCGCAGCCCCACCCTGCACGAGGTGTTCGCGTACAACCTCTACCCCGGTCCGTCGGCGAAGAAGGGCGTGTTCTCGGTCCTGCTCGACGTCGGCGAGCAGGAGGGCTGGCTCACCGCGCACGCCTCGAGCGTGCGCGTGACGACCCCGTACGAGAACGAGACGGTCGTCATGCACGAGGGCGCCTCGGGCGGCGGCAAGTCCGAGATGTGCCAGGAGATGCGTCGCCGCGAGGACGGCCGGATCCTGCTCGGGACCAACGTCGTCACCGAGGAGCCGTACGTCATCACGCTGTCGGAGACGAGCCGCCTGGAGCCCGTGACCGACGACATGACCTCCTGCCACCGGTCGCTGCAGAACGGCGGGGGCAAGCTGGTGATCACCGACGCCGAGGACGGATGGTTCGTCCGCGTCGACAACCTCACCTCCTACGGCGACGACGTGCACCTGGAGAAGGTCTTCATCCACCCGGAGGAGCCGCTCGTCTTCTTCAACATCGACGGCGTGCCCGACGCGACCTGCCTGCCGTGGGAGCACACCCTCGACCGGAACGGCACGCCGTGCCCGAACCCGCGCGTCGTCGTCCCGCGCCGGCTCATCCAGGGCGTGGTCGACGAGCCGGAGGAGGTCGACGTGCGCACCTTCGGGGTGCGGATGCCGGCCTGCACCCGCACGCGGCCGAGCTACGGAATCATGGGGATGATGCACATCGTGCCGCCGGCCCTCGCGTGGCTGTGGCGGCTGGTCGCCCCGCGCGGCGACAAGAACCCCTCGATCGGGGAGAGCGCGGCGGCCGAGCGCACGCTCGCGCACGGCGGGCTGGTGTCCGAGGGCGTGGGCTCGTTCTGGCCGTTCTCCACCGGCACGAAGGTGGGCGGCGCGAACCTGCTGCTGCGCCAGATCGTCGACAGCCCGCGGACCCGCTACGTCCTCACGCCGAACCAGCACGTCGGCGCCTACCGGGTCGGGTTCGCCGCGCAGTGGCTGACGCGCGAGTACCTCGCCCGGCGCGGGGCCGGGCGCATCCGGCCCGAGCACCTGGTCCCCTCCCGCTGCCCGCTCTTCGGGTACACGCTCAAGGAGGTCAAGATCGACGGCCAGCTCATCCGGCCGACGTTCCTGCGCCCCGACAAGCAGTCCCAGGTCGGTGAGGAGGCGTACGACGTCGGCGCGCGCATGCTCACGGACTTCTTCAAGCACGAGCTCGCGCAGTACCTCACCGACGACCTCGACCCGCTGGGCCGGGAGATCATCGCGGTCGCGATGCGCGACGGCACTGTCGAGGACTACGTCGCGCTGACGCCCCTCGCCGTCTGAACCCGGCCGGCCGGACCCGTCCGGTGCGCCGCGTCCGGCCGGTCAGTCGGCGAGCCGGGCGACCACCCGGCCGGTCACCTCGTGCGCCCGCAGCTTGTCGAGGTACTCCGGGATCTGCTCGAAGCCGACCACGGTGACCGCCGGCTCGACGGCACCGGAGGCGAGGAGCTCGTAGACCTCGGCGACGTCCTGGGGCGTGCCACCGTTCGAGCCCAGCACGCGCGCCTGCTTGAGGATCATGTCCATCGTCTCGATGCGGAACTCCGGCCGGCCCATGCCCACGAGCACCACGGTGCCGTCGCGGCGGATCGCCTTCACGGCGTTGGTCGTGGTCTCCCCGAAGCCCGCGTAGTCGACGACCAGGTCGAAGTCCTGGCCGGCCCACGCCGTCGCGTCGGCGACGACGTCGACCGCGCCGCTCGCCCGGGCGCGGTCCCACACGTCGCGGTTGACCTCCGCGACGTGGACCTCGGCGCCGCGGACGACGCCCACCCGCGCCCCGATCTGCCCCAGCCCGCCGAACCCGATGACGCCGACCTTCATCCCCGGCTGCAGCCCGCCGATGGTGACGATCGCGTGGTAGGAGGTCATCCCGGCGTCGGTGCCGAGCGCCGCGAGCTCGAAGGAGAGCCCGTCGGGCATCGGCACGAGGTCGCCGGGCAGGCACACGTGCTTCTCGGTGAAGCCGCCGTCCCGCGAGTAGCCCGGGGCGCCGGGGCTCTCCGCGGTGGGGCACACGCCCACCCGGTCGCCCACCTGCACACCGGTCACCCCCTCGCCGAGCGCGCTGACGACCCCCGCGATCTCGTGACCCATGACGATCGGCCGGTTCGGGATGATCGCGAGCCAGGTCTCGTCGTCGAGCACCCCGACGTCCGAGTGGCACAGGCCGGCGGCCCGCACGTCGAGCAGGACCTCGCCCGGGCCCGGCGTCGGCTCCGGGACCTCGACGCGCTCGAGGGGTTGGTGCGTCTCGTGGAAGTGCCAGGCCTTCATCGCCAGTCCTCCCCGTCGCCGGCGGCTCCCGCGCGGCGCTGCGCGAGGCCGGGCGCCACCGGCGGCACCGGGGGCGCCTCTTCCAGGGTTGGCGCGCCCGGGCGTCGACCGCCTGGGACCAAGGTCCCGACCGTCGTCGGCGGCAGGCGGGCCCCCGCCCGGGCG
>JAEZAR010000269.1 GCA_023430425.1 Actinomycetes bacterium
GGCCCGGACCGGGCCCACCCAGCCGGCGCCGACGTCGCGGGCGGCGCCCGCGGAACCTGCCGCGGCGCCCGAGGCGCCCACCGACCCGGTGCTGGTCGCACTCGCCGAGGCCCTCGACGGGCCCGCCCCCCTCGTGTGGTGCGCCGACCGGTCCGGCACGTGCTTCGAGGCGCTCCTGCGCCCCGACGGGGTGATCCAGCTCGCGGACGGGTCGACGTTCGGCGACGTCGAGGCCGCCACCCGCGCGATCAGCGGCGACGACGGCCCGCTCGACGCCTGGGACCTGTGGCGCGTGGACAGCCCCACCGGTCCCACGCTCGCCGAGCTCGCCCGCGCCGTCTTCCCCGACCAGTTCTGAGCGCCGACCGGTTCTGACCGCCCGCGGGGCTCAGGCCCCGGCCGGGGGCCGCGCGTCGAACGCGAGGATGTCGCCCGGGGCGGCGTCGAGGACGCGGCAGATCGCCGCCAGGGTGCTGAACCGCACGGCGCGGGCCCGGTCGTTCTTGAGCACCGAGAGGTTGGCGATCGTCACGCCGGTGCGCGCCGACAGCTCGGTCAGGGTCATGCCCCGGTCGGCCAGGACGTCGCCGAGCGTGCAGCGGATCCCAGTGGGTTCGGCGGCATCCGGCGGCCCGGGGTCGTCCTCGGGCCGCTCCGCGGCCGCCGGGTCGCGCGGGTCGCGCGGGTCGCGCCGGGCCACTCAGACCAGCCCCACGAGGTCGCGCTCGAGCGCGGCGCCCTGGCGGAAGGCGACCGCGAGCGCACCGACGAGGACGGCGCAGACGAGCGTGGTGACCGGGAAGTCGAAGCCGGTGGTGGCCAGCCTCTCGTAGTCGTCGACCACGCCCGGGGCAGCCAGGAGGGCGAAGGTCGCGACGACGTCGGCGGCCAGCGTGACGAGCGCGCCGGCGCCGAGGACCAGGGCGGCCCGCGGCAGGCGCCGGAGCGCCCTCGCGCCGAAGGGACGGCCGGCTCCGATCTCGCGCAGCACCCCCGCGACGAGGGCCGCGGTGACGACCCAGCTCGCGGCGGTGACGAGCGGACCCACCGCGAACAGCAGGCGGTTGCCGAGGGGTACGTCGGCGAGGACGGGGGCCCGTCCGGCCGCGGGCGTGGCCTCGTCGACGAGCCCGACCTCGACGAGCCCGACGTCCGGGTCGGCCCCGTCGAGGGCCAGCGGGACGCCGCCCCTGGCCAGGGTCGCCACGAGCACGAGGGCGCCCAGGGAGAGGACGACCGCGCAGGCCCACACCGCGAGCACGGCGAGGCGCAGCCGTCGGTGGTTCGTCCGTGCGTCCACCAGAGACTCCTTATCGAATGTCGATGTTATCGACAAACGATATGCCTTCGCGTGCCGTGCGGGAGGGACCTCAGTCCCAGCCGTAGGCGGCCGTCCAGCGGGTCACCTCGGCGTAGAAGCGCTCGCGCGCGGGGGCGCGCGACAGCGTGAGGTCGTGCAGCGCGCCGGGCACGCGCACCACCGTGACGACGGGGCCGAGCAGCACCGCCCGCCGGGCGAGCAGGTCGACGTCGAGCACGCTGTCCGCCTCCCGCATCGACTCGCGCCACCGCGCGTGCAGGGCCGAGCGCGCCGAGGTCGCCACGAGGACGGGGAACGGCAGGTCCAGCCCGCGCGCGACCTGCGCGTGGCCGGTGAGCACCGCCTCCAGCCAGCCGGGGCGGATCGGGAAGTACGGCGTCGGGCGCCAGGCCTGGTCGTAGGTCCACTCGCCCCCGTGGGTGACGTGGACGGTGCGGGCGTAGAACCCGGGGTCGGAGGTGATCAGCGGGGCCTTGGGCTGCGTGCGGGCGAGCGCCTGCACGACCGGCATCGAGAGCGCGCGCAGCACCGTGGACCCGGTGAGCTCGAGCCACGGCGCGGTGAGCACCATCCCGGACAGGAGGCCCGGCCGGCGCTGCGCCCACAGGGGCGTCACCAGGCCCCCGGTCGAGTGGCCCATGACCATCACGCGCGCCCGGGCACCGAGCTCGTCGCGGACGACGGCGACGGCCGCGTCGAGCTCCTCGTCGTACGCGGCCAGGTCGTCGACGTAGTTCGGGGTCTGGTGCGGGCGCAGGCTCCGGCCGTACTTGCGCAGGTCGAGGGCGAAGAACGCCGCGCCCTGCGCGTGCCAGAACCGGGCCAGCGGCGTCTGGAAGAAGTAGTCGTTCCAGCCGTGGACGTACAGCACGGCGCGCGCCGGTCGGGTCCCGACGGCCTCACGGGGCAGGTACCGGACGAGGGTCGCCACGACCTCCCCCTCGTCGTCGTCGTCGAGGGGGAGGGTCAGCGCCTCGAACCCGTCGCCGAGCACGTCGGGCTGCCAGCCGGCGCCGACCTCGGGTCCGCGGGGCGCGACGGCGGGCGCGACGGCGGGGGCGTCGGGCGTGCTCACCGCTGGGCCCCCACGGTCACGACGACCTTGCCGAACTGCTCACCCGCGTGCAGCCGGGCGAGCCCCTCCCGCACCCGCGCGAGCGGCACCGTCGAGTCGACGACGGGCCGGACGCCGCTGCGCGCGCAGAACCTCACCAGCGCCTCGAGGTCCTCCTTGGTGCCCATGGTGGCGCCGACGACGCGCAGCTCGTGGAAGAAGACGCGGGAGAGCTCGGCGCCCGGCTGGTCGCCCGTCGTGGCGCCCGCGACGACGACCACGCCGCCCGGCCGCACCGCCCGCACGGAATGGGCCCAGGTGGCCGCGCCGACCGTCTCCAGGACGGCGTCCACCCGGAACGGCAGCCGCGCGCCGGGCTCGAGCGCGAGCGCCGCAC
>JAEZAR010000456.1 GCA_023430425.1 Actinomycetes bacterium
GGGCCGGGTGGACGGCGTCGAGCAGGGCGCCCAGGGCGGCGGCCGACGGCTCGCCCGTCGTTCCCGGCCCCTCCGGGCCGTCCGGCGCCGCCAGCCCGTCCGGCCCCTCCGTGCCCTCCGCCAAGGCGGGCAGGGCCGCCGAGAGCACCCGGCAGAGGTTGACCTGGTAGACGTCGCCCGCGCGGATCCGGTCCTGGATCGTCTCGACGCCGCGCCGGTACCCGTCCTCGGTCAGCGACGAGCGCCAGGCGCCGGGGTCGGGCCCGCGCCAGCGCCCCGGGTCCCCGGCACCCGAACCGCCCCCCGGGCCCCCCGCCGAAACCCCGCGCGCCACGTCGGCGAACCGCCACGCGTGGCCGCGACCCTCGAAGTCCAGGGCGACGGCCCAGAACCCCGAGGCCAGGTGGTCGGCGCCGTCGGGCAGCGGCACGGCCTCGACGGCGCGTCGCGCCCGCACCCCCGCGAACCACGCGCGCCCCTGGTCGGCCACCCCCTCACGCTAGCCGCGCCCGCCCGACGTCGGCCGAGGGGCCCGCGTCCGGGCCCCCGGACGGCACCGGCAGGTCGCGTACGGCGCGCCCCCTCGACGGCGGTCCCGCGGGCCCGTCGGAGCCCCACCGGGGCAGGGGTACCGGTTGGACTCCCGTCGCGGCCGTCGGTTAGAGTTCGGGACGCGCACGGACGAGGTCGCCAGCACCTGGGGCCGCCGACGTGCCGCGCGGACGTAGCGCAGTTGGTAGCGCATCACCTTGCCAAGGTGAGGGTCGCGGGTTCGAGTCCCGTCGTCCGCTCGGAGGCGACACCGCACCCGCAGGCTCTGCCTCAGGCGGAACAGCCGTACGGTGGAGTGGCCGAGAGGCGAGGCAGCGGCCTGCAAAGCCGTACACACGGGTTCGAATCCCGTCTCCACCTCGACATGGGCGATTGGCGCAGGGGTAGCGCGCTTCCTCGACACGGAAGAGGTCACTGGTTCGATCCCAGTATCGCCCACCAGCAGGACGACGAAGGGCCGCCCGAACGACCGGGCGGCCCTTCGTCGTGTCCCCAGCGCACCGTCCCCCCAGCGCCCGCAGATGGCGCACACCTCGACGCACGGACCGCCCGGCGGGGGTCCATGCGTCGGCGTGTGCGCCATCTGCGCGAGGCGCAGGGCCCGCGCCGGGTCAGAACCGCCCGACGCGCTCCTCCGGCCGGGCCACGCCCTCCCACCCGCGCCGCGCCGGTCGCCCGACGCCGCGCGGGGCCTTGGCGCGGTACACGACGTAGGGCCGCCACAGGTAGCCCAGCGGGACGCTGAACACGTGCACCAGCCGGGTGAACGGCCACAGCGCGAACAGGAACATGGCCGCCATGCCGTGCGCCTGGAACCCGAACGGCGCCGCCGCCATGAGCTCGGGGTGCAGGTCGAACCGGAAGATGCCGCGGAACCACACCGAGACCCCGTCGCGGTAGTCGTACTCCCCGCCGAGGTTGAGCACGGACCCCGCGATGGTGTTCCACATGCCCAGGACGATGACCACCGTCAGGACCAGGTACATGACCTTGTCCATCCGCGTCGTCGCGCGGAACACGGGACCCACCGTCCGCCGTCGGTAGATCAGCAGCGCGAGCCCCACGACGGTGCAGAACCCCGCCACGGCCCCGATGGTCACGGCGAGGAAGTGGTAGGCCTGGTCGGTCAGCCCGACGGCCTCCGTCCACGCCTTCGGGATCCCCAGCCCCATGACGTGGCCGAGGAAGACCGCGAGGATCCCGAAGTGGAACAGCGGGCTCGCCCACCGCAGCAGCCGGCGCTCGTAGAGCTGCGACGACCTCGTCGTCCACCCGAACTTGTCATAGCGGTACCGCCAGACGTGGCCCAGCACGAACACGGTGAGGAACAGGTACGGCAGCACGACCCACAGGACGACGTCGAGCGTCGTCGGGTCCGCGGCTGAGGCCGCGGCGGCGAGCGGAGCGTTCATCGGCGGCCTCCCGGGACGGGCTCGACGGCGGTGTAGGGCTGGCGCGCGGTGTGCAGGGTGGGGTCCAGGACGCCCTCGAGGCCGACCTCCTCGCCGGGTGGCCCCTGCGCGGCGAGCCGGGCGACGGCGGTCCGCTCGTCCCCGTCGAGCGCCGGCAGGGTCGCGCACACGGCCGTGACGGCACCCGCCCACGGCGAGCCGGCGTCGACGAGCGCGAGGCGCAGCAGCTCGAGCCCGGCCCGGTGCGCGAGCAGCAGGCCGATGCCGGACGCGCGGGCGACCGGATCGGCCCCGGACGCGAACTCCAGGACGACGGCGAGGTGGTCGGGCAGCTCGTCGTCGTCCAGCTCCATGCCCGCGGCGCGGTAGGCCTGCTTCAGCTCGACGAGGGCGACACCCCGCCGACGCGTGTCGCCGTAGGCGTAGTACGTCAGGTACAGGCTCGCCCGACGCCGCAGGTCGAAGGTCTCGACGTACTCGGCGGCGAGCCGGGTCAGCGGCGTCGTCGCGACGTGCTCCACCGTCAGCGCCAGGGGCGTCGCGAGACGCGGCGGGAGCTCGCCGACGGCCGCGCGCAGCGCGGGCACCAGCGCGACGAGCTCCGGCGTCGGGTACTCGAGCAGCAGGGCGGCGGCCCGGTGGGCGACCGCGGCCTCCCGGGTCGCGAGGTCGCGGGCGGCCCGGGCC
>JAEZAR010000464.1 GCA_023430425.1 Actinomycetes bacterium
TCCCCCCCGCGTTACCCGCGGGGGGGGGGGGGGGCGCCCCCCCGGCCCCACCAGTCGCCTCACCGGACCGAGGAGGGAAGCCGTGCGGCGCAGGCGCACCGACGACGAGGGCTTCACCATCGTCGAGGTCATCGTCGCGATGGTCATCATCGCGGCCGTCATGGCCACCGCCCTCGCGTTCCTGGTTTCCGGCCTCCAGACGGTGGTCCAGAGCCGGCAGCGCCAGACGGCCACCGCCCTGGCGACCGAGGCCGTCGAGCGGATGCGGGCCCTCCCGTACGACACGGTCACCCTGCACAACACCGCCGCGTCGCCGGCCGCGACCGCGATCTACGCGGTCCCCTCTTCGGGGTCGTACGTCTTCAACGCCGACCTCGCGGCGAGCGACATCCCGGGCCTGTCGGGCACCGAGTCGCTCGTGGTCAACCAGGTCTCGGCCCGGACCCGGGACGTCCAGGTCGACAACGTGACCTACCGCGTCCACTCCTACGTCACGGACGGCCCCGACGACTCGTTCTACCTGACGGCCGTCGTCGTCTACCTCAGCGGCGTCAGCCGCGGCGAGCGCATCACGACGCAGCGGTCCGTCACCTACTCCCCGGCGGGCTGCCTCTCCACGGCGCAGAACCCCTTCGCCGCCCCGTGCCAGGCGTACTTCACCGTCAACGCCAGCCAGGTGCTCGGCGCCGTGACCGTGACGAACGCCGACGACGGGACCCAGCCGATCCCGGGGCTGGACACCGGCGCCGCGACGAAGCTCGAGCTCACCCTCCCGTCCAACTCGGCCATGGTGCTGGTGGAGCAGACGGCGAGCGGCTCCGCGAGCGCCATGACGTCGGGCGGCGCCCGTACCTCCACGACGCCCACGGCCACGGGCGCTCGCATCGCGTCGGCCTCCGTCGACTCCGACCCCTCCACGGTGGACGTCGCCGACCCGAAGGTGAGCGTCACACCGTCGCAGACGAGCATGTCCCAGGTGGTGCAGGGCACCGCCGGCCGGCTGCGGGCCGATGTGTCGTCGAGCGACGCCGGTCGCGCCCGGGCGGGCGTCTACGCCGACACGGCCGTGTGCGTCGGCACCAGCGGGATCGGCCTCGTCACCGGCCCGGCGGGGGAGGAACGGCCCTGCGCCTCCTCCGAGCTGACGCCGAGCGGCAGCACCATGACGCTGACCTACGAGCCGGATGCAGCCTACGGCTTCAGCAGCGTGGACGTTCCCATCTTCAGCGCCGCTCCGTCCGGCAGCGTCGGGCGTTCCGTCGCCGCGCAGCTCGTCGCGAACAACGCCGGGGCCTGCACCGGCGTGGCGACCAAGACCACCGGCTGCGCGTTCGGTGCCGCCAACCGGTCGCTCGGCGCCGTGCGCCTCGGGCTGCCCGCGAGCGGCGGCACCACCGTCTGGGCACCCGGGATGGACGCTCGGGGCATCCTGCAGCTGACCGGCTTCTCGGAGTCCGTCCGGGTCGAGGAGGGCGAGGGCGCGACCACCCGCACCTACACCCGCGGCGGCACCCTGCAGGTGTACAACGGGCTGGGCTACACGACGGTGCCCCTCGGAACCGACGCCACCATCCCCGTCGACACGGTCATCCAGTACCAGGCACCCTCGGGCCACACGCTCGAGGTGCACTACGAGGGCTACGTCATCGTCAACGCCCCCGAGCTGGAGATGACCCCGGTCGCCGGGGCCCGCACGGGCAACCTCAAGACCGACTGCACGGACCAGGCGTGCGTGTCCCAGTACAACGGGTCGGGCGCGGTCATGGCCACGTTCACCGTGACCGTGATCCAGGGCACCGAGCTGACCCGGTTCGGCCTCGGTGTCGACCTCGGGGGCCTCCTCGCCCAGTCGAGCTACAAGGCGGCCGTCGATGCTCCGTGACGCGATCTCGGCCCTGCGGCGTCGCGACGACCGCGGGCTGACCATGACCGAGCTGCTCGTGGCGATGGGCATCTTCTCGGCCGCGGTCGCCCTCGCCTTCTCCGCGGTCATCTCCATCGTGCGGATGAGCACCGAGGCGCAGCGCTCGGCCGACGCGGCCGCCGAGCTCCGGATCGCGATCGCGCAGATCGACCGGCAGGTGCGGTCGGGCAACGTGCTGTTCAGCCCGGCGAACGAGACCACCACGGGGTGCAGCGCCGTCGGGACCTTCGCGGGGACCTGCATGCGCATCTACACGCAGTCCAACGGCGAGCAGAAGTGCGTCCAGTGGCAGCTCCTGGCGGACACGTCGGCGAACGCCACACCGAACACCTTCGTCCTGCGCACCCGGTCGTGGGACCCCGGGTGGGCCTCGGGCACGGGTTCGGTGACGGACTGGGGCGTCGTCGCGCGCGACCTCCACTACGAGTCCGGCGTGACCCAGGCGCCCTTCACGCTGAGCGCCGCGCTCGACGTCAACACCCCGGTCACCGAATACGGTGAGCGCATGCTCGTGCTCCACCTCGAGTCGCTCGACACTCGCACGAACAACTCCGTGGAGATCGAGTCCTCGATCACCGGCCGCAACACCAGCTACGGCTACAGCGGCGGGCAGTGCTCGCCGGTGCCCGTGTCGCCCTGAGGAAGGTCACCATGGTGCGCTTGGTTCGTCGGAGCTCCCGGCGGCGGGGTGACGAGGGCATCGCCCTCGTCGTGGCGATCGCGCTCGTCGCGCTCGTCGGCATGGTCGTCGCGGCCGTTGCGGCCGTGGCGATCTACGAGTCGGGTGCGACCGGCCGCGACCGTGCGCGCTCGGAGGCCGTGGCCGCCTCCGAGCTGGCGCTGGACACCTACATGGCGCAGATCGACGGCGGCGCCGTCGCGACGGTGCCGTGCGGCGCCTCCACGTCCACGGTGCAGGTCGGGCCCGACCGGTTCACGATCCAGTCCACCGTGACGTTCCTTCAGCAGGGCGGCGACATCGCCGACCCGTCGACGCACGTGACGTGCACCCAGCTCGCGACCGGGACCCGGGCGTACCAGGCGCACGTGATCGCCCAGGCAACACCCGACGTCCGCGGCACGCAGCAGCCGGTCGTGCGCACGACCGAGACGCTCCTCGACCTCACGCCGGCCTACGCCAACTCGATGAACAAGGCGATCTTCGGCCAAGCCGGGATCACGTTCGCGAACCACGTGAGCCTCTACGGGGAGGGCGGCACGCCCAACGCGGACCTGTACACGGACGGGAACGTCGCCTGCCAGAACAACCAGGAGTTCCAGGGCTCCATCTTCGCCCAGGGCCAGGTGACGATGGCCAACAGCTGCAAGGTCGCCGTGGACGTGCACGCAGGCACGTTGTTCCGCGCGGACAACCCCTCGGTGAGCATCAACGGCCGCGTGCTGGTCGCGAACGGCAACGCCACCGTCAACGCCAACTTCCACCTGGGCCAGCAGATGCTGGTCAGCGGCACCATCAACGGCGGCAGCAAGAACTCGGTGTGCACCGCGGGCAAGTGCTTCGAGCACGCCACCGTCCCCGCCGTCCCGCACGAGGACTTCCCGCAGATGACGGCGAGCACCGCGGCGATCAACGAGTGGAAGGCCGCCGGGTACACCAACGTCGTCCGGTTCGGGTCGGGTGGCCTGAGCTGCACGGGCTCGATCCCGAACCCGTACAACGGCAAGGCGGACTGGGTCGGGTACCAGATCTGGAAGAACTTCGGCAACGGCACATGGGGCGCGGACACGATCGTGATCTCCGACTGCGCCCAGAAGATCATGTTCCAGGGGCTCGACCTGACGCTCCCGCACAACCTCCTCGTGTT
Source organism: Actinomycetes bacterium (assembly GCA_023430425.1). The sequence continues at coordinate 3,751 of JAEZAR010000464.1, forward strand.
CTCGAAGGCCGGCTTCGTCTTCAGCAACAAGACGATCGTGTCGTCGAGCGACGGCAGCAGCCGCTACCTCTACCTCGTCCAGCCCTACGACGCGGTCGCGGTGCACCCCTGCACCGCCGACGGCATCTCCCTGGACAACCAGGTGACGGTCAAGGACGAGGTCGACGTGCTCCTCTACTCGCCGTGCTCGGTGCGCAAGGCGAACAACACGACGCACTACGGCCAGATCTACTCCGGCGGCTACGCCCAGATCGACAACAAGCTGACGATGTACTACCAGCCGCTGCCGGTGTTCGGGCTGACCAACTCCAACGTCGTCGAGTCGTACGCGACGGACATCCTCTACAAGCGCGAGACGGCCTGACGGGTGGAGCTGCTGCTCGAGGAGCCGTGGTTCGGTCCCGCGGCCCTCGCGGTCCTCGGCGTGCTCGGGCTCGTCATCGGGTCGTTCCTCAACGTCGTCGTCTGGCGCGTCCCGCGGGGTGAGTCGCTGGCCCGGCCGCCGAGCGCGTGCCCGCGGTGCGGCCACCGCATCCGCGCCCGGGACAACGTGCCCGTGCTCTCGTGGCTGCTCCTGCGCGGGCTGTGCCGGGACTGCGGCGAGCCGATCTCGCGGCGGTACCCGCTCGTGGAGGCCGCGACGGGTGTCGTCTTCGTCCTCGTGGGCCTGCGCGTCGGCTGGGCGCCGGAGCTGCCCGCCTACCTCTACCTCGCGTCCCTGGGCGTGGCGCTGACGCTCATCGACCTCGACGTGCACCGGCTGCCGGACCGCCTGGTGCTGCCGGCCTACCCGGTCCTCGCCGTCCTCCTCGCGGCGGCGAGCGGCGTGGGCGGCGACTGGTCCGCCCTGGCGCGCGCCGGGATCGGCGCGGCCGCCCTGCTGGCCGTCTACGGCCTGCTGTGGCTCGTCCGCCCGGACGCGATGGGCTTCGGCGACGTCAAGCTCGCCGGCGTCCTCGGTGCCGGGCTGGCCTGGCTGGGGTGGGGGCCGCTCGTCGTCGGCGGGTTCGCCGCCTTCCTGCTCGGTGGGGCCTACGGGGTCGCGCTCATCGTGAGCCGGCGCGGCGGCCGCAAGAGCCGCGTGCCGTTCGGTCCGTGGATGGTCCTGGGCGCCGCCCTCGGCGCCGCCGTGGGCGACGCCGTCTGGACGGGGTACCTCACCGTCGTCGGGCTCGCCTGAGCCAGATCGCACCGGATCCCCGCTCAAGCGCGGGGCCCCGCCGCCCGATAGCACGAGAGGGCGCGCGGGCGTCCGGACGAGGGGAGCCTCAGTTGGCCAAGGCCGGCGTGATCGGACTGGACATCGGCACCACGCGCGTGCGTGCGGCCGAGGTCATGGTGTCGGGTCGGGGCGCGTCTGCGCAGCCGACCCTCGTGCGGTTCGGCGAGGTGGCCCTGCCGCCCGGCGCCGTCCGCGACGGAGAGGTCGAGGACGCGGGGACGGTCAGCGCCGCCCTCCGCCGCCTGTGGTCGGAGGCGAAGTTCCCGAGCCGCGACGTCAACATCGGCGTCGGCAACCAGCGCGTGGTCGTGCGTGAGCTCGACCTGCCGTGGATGCCGCTGCCGCAGCTGCGCGGGTCCCTGCCCTTCCAGGTGCAGGACCTGCTGCCCATGGACACCGACGAGGCGCTCATGGACTACTACCCGACCGGCGAGGCCGACGGCCCACAGGGCAAGGTGGTGCACGGGATGCTCGTCGCCGCCACCCGCGACACCGTGCGCGCCAACGTCATGGCCGTCGAGGGCGCGGGCCTGCGTCCCCGCCTGGTCGACCTCTCCTCGTTCGCCCTGCTCCGGGCGATCGTGCGCGGCGACCTGGTGCACCGGACGGTCGCGGTCGTGGACGTCGGCGCTCGCATCACCCAGGTCCTCGTCGCGGCGTCCGGCATGCCGCGGTTCGTGCGCATGCTCCCGTCCGGGGGCCAGAACGTCACCGACGCCGTGGCCTCCGCGCTGAGCATCGCGATGCCCGACGCCGAGAACGTCAAGCGCGAGGTCGGCGTCGGCTTCGCCGTCCGTCCGGACCTCGCGCCCGCCGCGGAGGCGGTCAACGCCGTCGTCCGGCCCCTCGTCGAGGCGGTGCGCAACACCTTCGTGTACTACCAGGGCAACAACCCGGGCTCCGGCATCGAGGTCGTCGTCCTCACCGGTGGCGGAGCCCACCTGCCGGGGCTCGGGCAGTACCTGTCCAGCGCGAGCCGGCTGCCCGTCACGCTGGGTGACCCGCTCGCCACCCTCAAGGTCGCCAAGCCGGTGCACAGCGAGGCGCTCGTGCGGCAGTCCTCGACGCTGGCCATGCCGATCGGTCTCGCCCTCGGAGTCGCATCATGACCGCCACCCTGCAGGAAGCGCCCGCGAAGTCGCGCGGGCGGTCCCCACGGAGCCAGTCGCTCCTGGCGCCCGCGCTGCCGCAGGTCAACCTGCTGCCCCCCGAGGTCCGCGCCGCGCGCGGCCTCGCCCGCACCAAGCGCTGGCTCGTCGTCGCCCTGCTCGTCACGGTCCTGGTGTGCGCCGGGCTCGTCTTCAAGGCCATGCTCGACCAGCAGGCGGCCGCCGACGAGCTCGAGGCGGCCAAGGCGGACACCGCCCGGCTCCAGGCCGAGCAGGCGCGGTACGCCGAGGTCCCGGTGGTCCTCGGGCAGCTGCGGCGCGCGGAGTCCGCCCGTGAGCTGGCGATGGCGACCGAGATCCTCTGGTGGCCCTACGTCGACGCCATCGCGGCGCGGACGCCGCCGACGGCGCGCATCGAGGCGATCAAGGTCATCGGCAGCTCCGTGTGGGCCGGGCAGTTCGCACCCACCGACGTCCTGGCCCCGACGGGCGCGGCCAGCATCGCGCTCACGGGACAGACCGTCTCCCTGCCGGACGTGTACGCCTGGCAGCGCTCGCTGGAGGACATCCCCGGGGTGGCCGAGGTCGTCATGACCCAGGCGGCGCTCGTCGACGGCACGACGATGCTCAAGTACAACGTCAGCGCCACGATCACGTTGTCGGCGGACGCCTACTCCCTGCGCTTCCTGCCGCAGGCCGAGACGGACGGGGGCGAGTGATGGGCAGGTCACGCTCGATCGGCTGGATCGCGGGCACGGTGGTGCTCATGCTCGCGCTGTCCGCGCTCACGTACTTCCTCCTGTACCTGCCGCGCGCCGAGGACACCGCGGCGACGCTGGAGGAGGCGGAGATCGTCCGGGCGGGCAACGACATCCTGGAGATCCGGATCGCCCAGCTCGCGGAGCAGTACGAGCACCTCGACGAGTACAAGGCGGAGCTGGCTGCGCTGGCCGTGCAGATCCCCGAGGAGCGCGACTGGGACACGGTCCTGGAGATGATCAACGGCTTCGCGACCGGGGCGGGGCTGCCGCTGCCCGCCCTCGAGGCGTCCGTGTCGGACGCGACCCCGTTGACGGTCTTCGCCCAGCCCGGCGCGCAGCCGGCGGCGCCGCCTGCCGACGACGCCGCCCAGCCGGGTGATGCGGCCGTCGACCAGGCGGTCGAGACCGGCGACGACGCCGAGGCGGCCGCCGACGCGCAGGACGGGACCGTCGACCCGCCGGCGCCCACGGGCCCCGTCGCCGTCGAGGGCCTGACGATGGTGCCGTTCTCCGTGAAGGTCAGCGGCCCGCACCTCAACGTCATGACGTTCCTCAACGCGCTGCAGCAGCACGACGGACGGCTGTTCTTCGTCGGCGACTTCGACGTGGTCCGCCTGGGCGAGACCGACGCGACCGACCTGCGTCCTGCGATCGCGGACGGCGACGTCGAGCTCACGGCGCGCGGGTTCTTCTTCGCGCTGAGCTCGGAGGTCCCCGAGGTGCCGTCGGAGGAGGAGCCGGTCGCACCCGGGCTGCCGGGCAGCGGCGGCTACAACCCGTTCGTGCCGCTGGAGCCGTCCCGCTGAGGTCGGGCCGCCGCGACCACCCGGCCCGCGTCCGTCGCCCGGACGCGGGCCGGTGCGCGCCCGGGCCCGTGGAAGGATGACGCCATGCTGCGCTGGCTGACGTCCGGGGAGTCCCACGGCCCGGCGCTGGTCGGCGTCGTCGAGGGCATGCCGGCCGGCGTGCAGGTGACCACCGACGACATCGCCGCCGCCCTGGCCCGCCGGCGCCTCGGCTACGGCCGGGGCGCCCGGATGACGTTCGAGCAGGACGAGGTCCGCCTGCTCGGCGGCGTGCGGCACGGCCTGACCCAGGGCGGCCCGATCGCCGTCGAGATCGGCAACACCGAGTGGCCCAAGTGGGTCGACGTGATGTCCGCCGACCCCGTGCCGCCCGAGCGCCTGCTCACCGACGCCGGCACCGGCGACGCGCGCGAGATCGCCCGGAACCGGCCGCTGACCCGGCCCCGGCCTGGGCACGCGGACCTCGTCGGGATGCGCAAGTACGGCTTCACGGACGCCCGGCCGGTGCTCGAGCGGGCCTCGGCGCGGGAGACGGCCACCCGCGTGGCCCTCGGCGAGCTGGCCGCGCGGTTCCTCGCGCAGGCCGCCGGGGTGCGCCTGGTCTCCCACGTCGTCGCCATCGGTCCGGTCGGGGTCCCGGACGACGCCGTGCTCCCGACGCCGGACGACGTCGCGGCCCTGGACGAGGACCCGGTGCGCTGCTTCCACGCGGCGACGTCGGCGGCGATGGTCGCCGAGATCGACGAGTGCCACAAGGCGGGCGACACGCTCGGTGGTGTGGTGGAGGTGCTGGCCTACGGCGTCCCCACGGGGCTGGGCAGCTACGTGCACGCCGACCGCCGGCTCGACGCGCGGCTGGGCGCCGCGATCCTCGGCATCCAGGCCGTCAAGGGCGTGGAGATCGGGGACGGCTTCCGCACGGCGGCCCGCCGGGGCTCGGCGGCGCACGACGAGATCGAGCGCGACGCCACCACCGGTCGCATCGTGCGACGCACGAACCGGGCGGGCGGCCTCGAGGGTGGCGTGACGAACGGGGAGGTGCTCAAGGTGCGCGCGGCGATGAAGCCGATCTCCACCGTCCCGCGCGCCCTGGCGACCGTCGACGTTGCCTCGGGCGAGCCCGCCCAGGCGATCCACCAGCGCTCGGACGTGTGCGCGGTGCCGCCGGCCGCGGTCGTCGCAGAGGCGATGGTGGCGCTCGTGCTCGCGGACGCGGTCCTGGAGAAGTTCGGCGGCGACAGCGTGGCGGAGGTCGCCCGGAACCTCGAGGCGTACCTCGAGGCCGTCCCGCCGATGCAGCGGTGAGCGCGCGGACCTCCGGGCCGGCCGCCGCGCCGGCGCGCCCGCTCGTCGTGCTGGTCGGACCGCCCGGGGCGGGCAAGTCGTCCGTCGCGCGCGAGCTGGGCGCCCTGCTGGGCGCGGGTGTCCGCGACACCGACGCCGACGTCGAGGCGACCGCCGGCAAGTCGATCACCGACGTCTTCGTCGAGGACGGCGAGCCCGCGTTCCGCGCCATGGAGCGGGCGGCCGTCCTGCGCGCGCTGACCGAGCACGACGGCGTCCTCGCCCTCGGCGGGGGAGCGGTGCTCGACGCCGACGTGCGGGCGGCGCTCACCGCCCACCGGGCGGCCGGCGGGCTGGTCGTCTTCCTCGACGTCTCGCTGACCGCGGCCGCGCCCCGGGTTGGCTTCAACCGGTCCCGGCCGCTCCTGCTCGGCAACCCGCGCGCCCGGTGGCAGGCGCTCATGGACGCCCGGCGCCCGGTCTACGAGGCGGTGAGCGGCGCGCGGGTGGCGACCGACGACCTGACCCCCGGCGAGGTCGCGGGCGCCGTCGCGGCCCTGCTCGACCCGCCGGGCCCCGGCCGCAGGGACGCTGATGACTGACGGCCCGACCCGGATCACCGTCGGCGGCGAGCGGCCGTACGACGTCGTCGTGGGGTACCACCTGCTCGGCGAGCTGCCCGGCCTCCTCGGCGACGGGGTGCGCAAGGTGCTCCTCGTGCACCCCGGGTCGCTGGCCGCGTCCGCCGACGCGATCCGCGCGGACCTGGAGAGGGAGGGGTACCAGGCCTTCCTGGCCGAGGTGCCCGACGCGGAGGACGCGAAGACCGCCCAGGTCGCCGCCTTCCTGTGGCACGTGCTGGGCCAGGCCGACTTCACGCGCTCCGACGCCGTCGTCGGCCTCGGCGGGGGGGCGACGACCGACCTCGCCGGGTTCGTGGCGGCGACCTGGCTGCGCGGCATCCGCGTCGTGCAGGTGCCGACGACCGTCGTCGGGATGGTCGACGCCGCGATCGGCGGCAAGACCGGCCTCAACACCGACGAGGGCAAGAACCTCGTCGGCGCCTTCTGGACGCCCGCGGGCGTGCTGTGCGACCTCGCCGCGCTCGACACGCTGGCCGTCAACGACCGCGTCGCCGGCCTCGCCGAGGTGGTCAAGCACGGGTTCATCGCCGACGAGCGCACCCTCGAGCTCATCGAGGCCGCCCCGTCGGCGCTCACCGGACCCGAGCTGACCGACCGCGACCTCGTCCGCGAGCTCGTCGAGCGCTCCGTGCGCGTCAAGGCCGAGGTGGTCGCGACGGACCTGCGCGAGGCGTTCCGCCGGGAGGTCCTCAACTACGGGCACACGCTCGGCCACGCGATCGAGCAGGCGGAGCGCTACCGGTGGCGGCACGGCGCGGCGGTGTCCGTGGGGATGGTCTTCGCGGCCGAGCTCGGCCGTCTGGCAGGCCGCCTGCCCGACGACGTCGTCGCCCGCCACCGCGAGATCCTCGGCGCCCTCGGCCTGCCGACCTCCTACCGCGCCGACCGCTGGGAGCAGCTGCTCGCCACCATGCGCCGTGACAAGAAGGCCCGCGGGGACCTCCTGCGCTTCGTCGTGCTGGAGGGTGTCGGCCGACCGGTGCGGCTCGAGGGACCCGACCCCGCCCTGCTCGCCGCGGCGTTCGCCGAGGTCAGCCGCGAGCCCGCGTCGGGCGCGGGCGTGCTGCTCTAGCGCCCACGGTCGCTAGCCTTGCCGCCATGACGCGCGTGCTGGTGCTCAACGGACCGAACCTCGGCCGCCTCGGCGTGCGGGAGCCGGAGGTCTACGGCTCGGCGACCCTCGACGACCTCGCGGCGGCGGCCACCGGGTGGGGTGCCGAGGTGGGCCTCGAGGTCGACGTGCGGCAGACCGACGACGAGGCGGAGCTGCTGGCCTGGCTGCACGAGGCGGTGGACGCCCGGCTGCCGGTGGTGCTGAACCCGGCGGCGTTCACGCACTACTCCTACGCGCTGCGGGACGCGGCGGCGCAGGTGACCGGGGCGGGGCTGGTGCTCGTCGAGGTGCACCTGTCCAACCCGCTGGCGCGCGAGTCGTTCCGGCACCTGAGCGTCGTCGGGCCGGTGGCGACGGGCACGGTGGCCGGCTTCGGCCTCGACTCCTACCGGCTGGCCCTGCAGGCCGTCGCCGCCCGCACCTGACGGGCCCGGGCGCGCAGGTCGGCGGGCACCCTCAACCGGCGCGGCGGAACCGCCGATAACGGCACACGTGGAGTCCCGCACCCCCGACACGCTCACGGGCGCGCCCGGCGGCACCGTGCGACGCGTGGCGGGCTGGTGGGCGCGTGAGCAGGCGGCGCTGGCCGCGCGACCCGGACGAGTCGCCGCCGCCGTGCGCTGGCTCGCCGTGCGCCCCGCGGTGGTGCTCCTCCCGCCGGCCGCGATCTCGCCCGGGCTCTTCGGGGCCGCCGTCCCCGACGGCGACGGGAGCTGGTTCCGCGAGGCGGGGCTGTCCATGCTCGGGCCGGGGCTGCTCGAGGTCTTCTCGGCCTCGGGGCTGCAGATCGGACCGCTCTACCTGCTCCTCGTGGGCCTCCTCGCGGCCGCGGCCGACCTGGTGGGCCTGCCGGTGCTGTTCACGGTCGCGGCCGTGCAGAGCGCCGGCCTGGCCGCCTACGCCCTGCACCTCAGCGCCCGCTGGGCCCGGGAGCTCGGCGCCGACCCCCTCAGGGCCCGGTGGGGCGTCGTCGCGCCCCTGGTGCTCCTCGGGCCCCTCGCGGAGTCGATCGGCAACGGCCACCCGGAGGAGCTGCTGCTCGGGCTCATGCTCGCCCACCTCGTCCTGCTCGTGCGGCGTGGTCGTGCGACGCCCGCCGGCGTCGTCCTGGGCCTCATGGTGGGGCTCAAGCTCTGGGGCGTGCTGGCGGCTCCGCTCGTGCTCCTGGCGCGGCGACGGCGCGTGCTCGTCGTCGTCGCCGCATGGACGGTCGTCCTCGGCGCCGGGGCGTACCTGCCGTTCGCGCTGGCCGGGGAGCTGAACACCTTCGAGTTCAGCTGGGGCGCGCGGGTCGCCCCGTTCGGGGTCGAGCTGCAGGGAGCCCTCCTCGAGGGCTGGGGCTTCCGCGTCGTCCAGGCCGCCGTGGTGGCGTCCCTGGTCGCCCTCGTGGCGTGGCGGTGGCCCGGGACGGGTCTCGGTGCGGCGCTGACCCTCGTGGCGGTCCGCGTGGTGCTCGACCCGCTGCTGCAGATGTACTACACGATCCCCTTCGTCGCACTGGCCCTGGTGTGGGTGTGGACGGCCCCCTCCGCCGGCGGTCGCTGGACGCTGGCGAGCTGGCCGCTCGTCCTCTGCTCCATGCTCGGCCCGTACCTGCTGCCGACGACGCCGAAGCTCGCCCTCACGCACGCGGCGATGCTGGCGGTGGCGGTCGCCGTCGTGCGGGCGGACCACCGGTGGGTGACCGCGCGCCGGCCGGGCGGCGGTCCGGCGGCCTCGGGCGGGCACGCGTGGCGCCCGCGTCAGGAGCAGGCGACGACCTCGTAGACCGCGGCAGTGCCACCCTGGTCGACGAGGCGGTGAGCGTCGGGAGCCACCTCGCGGAGCCGGGGGGCGCCGGGTGCCCCCGTCCAGGGGAGCGGGTCGACGTAGAGGTAGCGGACGCCCCACGCCTCCAGGACGGCGCACTCGGCCGCACCAGGTGCGAAGGTGCGCAGCCGCTCGAGCGTCGCGGCCAGCTCGGCATCGAGGGGCTGGGCGAACGTCGAGCGGGGGATGACGTCCACGCCCGCGAGGGCGTAGAGGTGGGCGGCGCCGGAGAACGGGGACCCCAGCACGCGCCCGGGGCCGAGCTCGTCGGGGAGCCGGGCCAGCATGGCGAGCTCCGCGTCGTCCGCGACGACCGGTGCATCGACCCCGCCCACCCAGCTCTCCCGGGCGAGCTGCGCCAGGCCGATGCCTCCGACGGCCGCGGAGGTGACCACGACGAGGGCCGCGAGGGCGCCGCTCACGCGACCGGCCGGGATGCCCGGCCAGAGGCGCTCCCGCCGCACGACCCACCGGGGGAGCACGTCGAGCGAGAGGGCGGCGAGCGGCACGAGCCCGAGCGCCAGCGCGGGCGCGTAGCGACGCGGCTCGGAGTACCAGGGGATGTCGAGGTCGGTGAGCACGGGGACGGACGAGCTCGCCGCCAGGTGGAAACCGGCGACCAGCAGTGCCGAGACGGCCCACCACCGCGCCCGCAGGCGCCGGACGAGGAGGCCGCCGAGGATCGCCAGGGCGACGACGAGGAACCCTCCGGCGAGCCCCATCCCGGTCGTGTTGCCGGAGACCAGTCCGAGCAGGGCCTCGGGGATCGGGACGACCTCGTTCTCCTGCGCCCCCCGGATCCCCTCCCAGACGGAGGACCGCGCCGCGCCGGCCGCGAGGAGCGCCGTGACACCCGCTCCGAGCGCGAGCACGACGCGGCCGTGGGGCCGTGCGAGGGCCTGCCGTGCGCTCCGCACGAGGCGCGGGAGCCACCAGGGCCCGAGCACGAGGAGGCCGAGGAGCGCGGCGTTCGGGTGCAGCGCCGCCAGGCCCGACCAGCAGGCGGCGAGCAGGAGAGCCCGGGGGAGGGCGCGGATGACGTGGGCGTCGACGTGGGCGGCGACGAGCGCGGGGAGCAGGGCCGTCGCCAGGGCGTTCGGCACCATGCCCTCCGGTCGCAGCATGAGCAGCACCGGCATGGCGACACCCGACGCCGAGAGGAGTGCAGCCCATCCGGCGGCTCGGGGTCGCCCGGGCAGCAGCGCCCGCGTGGCGGCCGCGAGCCCGAGGGTCCACGCCAGCGCGACGGGCACGAGCGCGGTGGCGTTGAAGGCGACGGACGCGTCCGGCCAGGCGGGGACCAGGCCCGCCACCGCGTGCCAGCCGGCGGGGTAGTAGCCGAACGGCTGGTCGCCCATCGGCTCCAGGAGGCGGAAGGTGAGGGCCGAGGCGTCGCCGCCCGCGCGGACGTAGGCCATGCCGGTGAGGTGGGTGACCGCGTCGTGGGCGGTGAGGAGCCGACCCGGTCTGCCCATGCCGACGGCCAGGGGCACCAGCTGGGCCGCCGTCCCGGCGACGACGGACGTCGCCACCCACCGGCGCACGCCGGCCCGCGGGCGGGACGGGTGAGGCGCGACGTCCCGCGGCCGGCGGAACCCGACGGCGACGGCGCCGACGGCGAGCGCCGCGGCGAGTCCCGTCCCGACCGGCGCCCAGGCGATCCCGAGCAGGCCGCACACGCCGGCCACCGGGCCGAGCACGCCGACGGTCACCAGGGGGGCCAGAGCCGCTCGGCGCAGCCCGGACACCCCGGCCAGGGTGAGCAGGGCCAGACCGGGGACCCAGAAGGCGGCCACCGCGAGGGCCGCCGCCCCGGCGGTGAGGAGCCACGTCACACGGGTGTATCGGCTCGCCCGGCGGTCCTGTTGAGCACAAGTGACAACCTCTTAGCCTTGTTGTCATGAGAACAAGGGTCTAGCCTTTCTCGCATGTTCGTCCTGACCGTCGACCAGATCGCGAGCCGCCGCGTGGGGGACCGGGTCGAGGACCTGCTCGCGCAGCTCGCCCCGACCCGCGGCGCCGCGGGCGTCGTGCGCGCCTTCGAGCGGACCGTGGGCGACGAGGTGCAGGCGGTGCTCGACGACGCGGACGTGGCGGTCGACCTGACCCTCCTGCTGCTGCGTACCGGCGGCTGGAGCGTCGGCGTCGGGGCCGGCCCCGTCGACGAGCCCCTGCCACGATCGGCGCGGGCCGGCGGCGGGGAGGCGTTCGTGCGGGCCCGCGCCGCCGTCGAGCGTGCGAAGAGCCGCACCCGCCCGGTCCCGGTCGCCGTCGTCACCGGCGCGCCCGACGACGGCCGCGCCGCCGAGGCGGTCCTCACCCTGCTCGGCTCGGTCCGCGCGCGCCGCACCGACGCCGGCTGGGCGGTGGTGGACGCCGTCGCCGGACTCGCGAGCGGTGCGGGTGGCATCTCGGGTGTCGGTGCCACCCAGGAGGATGTGGCCCGGCGTCTGGGGGTGACGCAGCAGGCCGTCAGCCAGCGGCTGCGCACCGCCATGTGGGCGGAGGAGATGGCGGTCCGGCCGGTCGCAGCCCGGCTGCTCGCGGAGGGAGATCGATGAACGACTGGGTCGCCGGCCTCGTGGCCGTGCTCGTGCTGCTCGCCGGCTCCCTGGGCGGCTGGCCGCTCACGGCCGCGGTGCTCCGCCTCGCCGCCCGCTCCGCGGACTCGGGGGCGCCC
>JAEZAR010000466.1 GCA_023430425.1 Actinomycetes bacterium
GGCCGGGGCAGCGGCAGCCGGCACGGCGGCGTCGTCGGCGGGACGACGCGGCACGAGCGGCGTCGAGGCCTGGATCACCGGGGGCTGCCAGACGTCCTCGGACGAGCTCGCCGCACCGGCGAGCGCCTCGGGAGCGGGCGCCAGCGGGATCGCGGACGCGGCCGCAGGGTTGCCCGCGGACATGTCCCAGGAGGGTGCGGCGTCGCCGTGCGACCGGCGCTTGGGCAGGCCGAGGCCGGTGGTGCCCTCGGTGAGGGCGGCGAGGTCGACGGGCTCCGCGGGGTTCTCGGCGGAGCCGAGCGCGCCGGCGGGGACGTCCTGGACCTCCTGCGGCGCCGACGCGTAGGCCGTCTCGTGCGTGACCTCGGCGGCCTCCTCGGGCCGCACGAACGTCTCGACGCGGGCGTGCTGCGTCGGCGGGGTGATCGGGATCGCGCCGGGGTTGACGAACAGCACCAACGGCATCCGCACCGTGACGAGCGTGCCCTTGTCGTCCGGGCCGCGGCTCAGGGAGACGGACGCGCCGAGGCGCGCCGAGATGCGACCGACCACGTACAGACCGAGGCGCTGGGCACCGAGCACGTCGCTCGCCGAGGAGGTCTGCAGGCGCGAGTTGGCCTGGTGCAGCTCCTCGTCGGTCATGCCGAGGCCCTGGTCGAGGATGGTGATGAGGACGGCCGTCTCGTCGATGCCCGTCGAGACGTGCACCGGGGTGCCCGGGTCGGAGAAGACCGTCGCGTTCTCGAGCAGCTCGGCGAGCATGTGCGCGGTCGGCAGCGCCGTGTGACCGAGCATCATCGGGTCGATCGGAAGCTCGAGCTGGATGCGTTCGTAGTGCTCGATCTCCGACGACGCCGTCCGGATGACGTCCGACGTCGGCAGCGGCTCGCGCAGCCGCCGCCCGGTGTCGATGCCGGCGAGGACGAGGAGCGACTCGCTGTTGCGGCGCATGCGGGTCGCGAGGTGGTCGAGCCGGAACAGGTCGGCCAGCGTCTTGGGGTCCTCCTCCGCGCGCTCGAGCGCGTCGATGAAGGACAGCTGCCGGTTGAGGAGGACCTGGTCGCGGCGCGCCACGTTGACGAACATCTCGGCGATGGAGGCGCGCAGCGCCGCCTGCTCCTGGGCGACCTCGATGGTCGTGGCGTTCACCTCGTTGAACGCGGTGGCCAGGCGCCCGATCTCGTCGCGGGACGTGACGGGGATCTTCGTCATGCGCAGGTCGGGGCCCTGGCCCGGGATGGCGACCTGCTCGACGAGGTTCGGCAGCTCGTCGCGCACGGCCGCGGCGGCCTCGGTCAGGCGGCGGACGGGGCGGACGATCGCGCGGGCGATGGAGAGCGCGATGATGATCGAGAGGACCACGGCCAGCGCGGTCACGGAGATCGACAGCGCCGTCTCACGGAGGGCGGCGTTCGCGACGGAGTTCGCGCGGGCGACTGCGCGCTCGTCGATCTCCTCCGCGGCGACCGAGATCTCCTCGATCTCGGCCTGCGCAGCCGACGCCCACTCGTCGGGAGGCCACGTCATGAGGCGGACCTCGGTCAGGTTGCGCAGGTCGCGCCGCATCTGCGGGAACTGGTCGACGGCCTGGTTCGTCGAGAGCACGACCTCGGCGATCGCGGTCTCGGTGCCGAGGCCGTACGCGGCGGCGGAGACGTCGAGCCGGAACTCGTCGTTCTGCGCGATGAGGGTCTGGATCGCCTGCATCGACGTGTCGTTGACCGCGGTCGGCAGGATGACGCCGGCCTGCACGTTGCGCAGGACCTCGCGGCCGAGCACCTGCTCGTGCTCGTAGGCCTCCATCAGCTGGAAGACCTGCGAGCCCGTCGCGAGGACGATGGCGAGCTCGCGGTCGCTCAGGCCCTGGGCGACGTCCTCGGGGAATCTGGCCAGGCCGCCGATGAGCGAGCTGTAGCCCTGGTCGACGGTGAGCATCGCCACCCGGCGGATGTCGACGAACGAGCGGACCGAGCGCAGGGCGCCCAGCTGGGCGTAGACGTTGTCGAACGTCGCGCGCGTGGTGGGGTCGAGGGAGTCGAAGTCGACCTCGCGGCCCGCCCGCTGGAAGCGGTTCACGGCGGTGTCGGTCGCGGCGCGCACGGCCTCGAGATCCGTCGTCGCCGAGACCTCCGCCGCGGCGGGCCCGAAGAGCGCCACCGAGACCGACCGCTCCTCCTGCAGGGCCTGCGTGAGCAGGCGGGACTGCTGCAGCGCGTCGAGCACGTCCTGCACCGCCCGGGTGCTACGGACCTCGCCGATGGCCTGCCAGGAGAAGAGGCCGGCCAGCAGGAACAGCACGACCACGGGCACGGACAGGGCCGCGAGGACCTTGCCCCGGATGCCCAACCTGCGAAGCATGGCATCTCCTTCACTGCGCGAAGGTGCGCACCCTTCGCACAACGTGCTGGATCCCGACTGGCGTCCACGTCGGCCGCCGCCGTCGCAACAGCATCGGCGGTCAGGTCGTCCGGCATTAGTCCGTTCGGGCACCCAGGTGGGCCGACCACACGATATCGGCGGTTTTTCACCCGCCTGCAACACTCAGGCGCATGCGAGTCGTCTCGATCGTGCGACCCGGCGGACCCGAGGAGCTGGGGATCCGGGACGTGCCTGACCCGGAACCGCTGGTCAGCGACGACGTGGTGGTCGCCGTGGCCGCCGCGGGGGTCAACCGCGCGGACCTGCTCCAGCGGGAGGGCCGTTACCCGCCGCCGCCGGGCGCGCCGGACTGGCCGGGCCTGGAGGTCGCCGGCACCGTCGTCGCCGCCGGCCCCGAGTCGCC
>JAEZAR010000467.1 GCA_023430425.1 Actinomycetes bacterium
TGGGGGGGGGGGGGGGGGGGGGGGGTGCGCACCCCCACCACGGCCGATCGCTCGGGGCTGTTACCAGTTGGCGAGGCGCTCCTGGATACCGGCGTTGATCGCGTCCTCGTACACCTGGACGTCGATCCTGCTGATGGCGTCGACGTAGGCGTCCCAGTTCGCGTCGAAGTCGGCAGGGTTACCGGCGATGATCCTCGGCAGGTGCTGCACGTTGGCGTCGGTCAGCTGCTGGTTGACCTGGTTGGCCTCGTCGGAGAGTGGGATGTTCCACGCCGTGTAGTACGTGGGGTTCTCCGGCTGCGGGTTCATGAACTCGAGCCAGGTCTTCTTGCCGTACGCGTCCATGACGGTGCGGTCGTACTCGCTCAGCGTCGCGAAGAATTCGGTGGGCTGGTCGTCGGGGCTGAAGGCGTTGCCGTCGGAGAACTGACCGTTGTGCTTGGGCAGCACGTCGAGCAGCGCATCGAGACGGTTGGAGGCACGCCAGGTGAGGTCGCGGTAGTTGGCGCGCTGCTCCTCCGTGCGGGTGAACATGCCGTCGTCGCCGACCAGGTAGTCCTCGCCCTCGATGCCCCAGGAGAGCACCTTCTGCCAGGGCTCGCTGAGCATCAGGTCGAGGAACTTGAGTGCCTTCTCCGGCTGGTCGCTGGAGACGGAGACGCCGAAGCCCTGGTTGGTGTTCATGACGGGGCGGTCGGCGTACCAGGGCTCAACCCCGTCGTAGACGGGCATGAGGGGCATGTAGGTGTACTCGAACTTGCCGGCGCTCTGGAGCGACTGGGTGGCGGTCTGGAAGTTCCAGTACTGGTCGTGCATGCCGAGGACGGCGCCGGTGGCCAGCTTCGCGACGTACTGGTCGTACGTCAGGGTGAAGGACTCGGGGTCGACGACACCCGCGGCGTACTGCTCGTTGAGGACCTCGAAGAAGTCCCTCGCGATGTCCTTGTCGGCGTAGATCTCCGCGTTGTTGTCGTCGTCGACGATGACGCCACCGTTGTTCGGGGAGCCTGCCAGCAGCGCCGGCGGGTTGGTCATGCCCCACTCACGCCCGGTCGACGCCAGGATCTCGAAGCCGACGGTCGGGGCGCCCTCGGTCTCGGGGTTCTCCGCCTTGTAGTCCGCGATGAGCTCGAAGTAGCGGTCGAGCGTCATGTTCTCGATGTCCGGCCAGCCGGCGTCCTCGAGCACACGCTTCTGGATCCAGAACGCGGGACCCCAGTGGGTGCCGGCCGTGGGCTCGCCGTAGAAGCGGTTGTAGTTCGGGAAGATGTACAGGCCCGGCTCCACCTCATCGCCGCTGTAGCTCATCTTCTTGATGTCGTCCTCGACGTGCGTGGCGAGGTTGGGGTAGTCCCCGGTGGCCAGCATGTCGTCCAGGCGCAGCAGGGCGCCGCCCTCGAGGAGACGCATCTGCAGGTCGGTGGTGCCGACGAGGTCGGGGAACTGGCCGCCCGCGAGCATGACACCGATCTTCTGGTCCACGTTGTCCGGAGTCACGATCTCGTACTCGAGGGTGACGCCGAGCTGCTCCTTGAGCAGATCGGTGATCTTGTTGTCGGCGGCCGGGGCCTGGTTGGCCGACGTGATCCAGACCGAGAGCGTCGTCGGGTCGCCGGGGGTCAGCGTTCCCGACGCGTCCGCGAGATCACCCTCGGGGATGACGGCAGGCGTCGAGGGGCCCTCCTCGGGCTCGCCCTCCGAGCCGCAGGCGACGAGGCCCGTGGACATCAATGCCACGAGGACAAGAGCTGACATCTTCTTTCTTGCGGTACGCACCGAGTCTCTCCCTTGAGATCAGTTCCGGTCGACCTTGACCGGAACCCGTGCACATCGGACGCGCGCGCTTGAGTCGTGGCGCCCTCATCCCGGCGGGATTTTAGCGTTAAAGTAGAGACGCCCTCGCGAGGCCGTCAAGCCCTCGCGCGTCTCGAAATGGTCACGGCCACCTCCGGTGCCGCCGGTCGCTGCCGGCGTCCGCCCGAGAGGCTGCAGGACTCTTGCGCCGGCCCGTTTTATCGATATATTGAGCGCGCCCCGGCGGCGTGACCGGGTCTCTCCAGGTCGGGATGAGCGCATGCTGGACTGGCAGGCGCCGCGGGAAGAAGGACGCGCGTGGTGAGGATGGCGGACGTGGCCCGCGCGGCCGGCGTCTCGGTCATGACCGTGTCGAACGTCCTCAACGAACGTCTACCCGTCGGCGAGCAGACGCGCGCTCGCGTCATGGCGGCGGTCGAAGCCCTCGGGTACGAGGTCAACCTGACCGCGCGGCACCTGCGAGCCGGCCGGACCGACACCGTCGCCCTGGTCGTCCCGACCTTCCACGACTACTTCGGCGAGCTCGCCGACCAGGTGGCCCCGCTGATCGAGGCGGAGGGCCGTCACCTCGTCCTCGAACGGACGAGCGCCAACGCGGAGCAGGAGATGGAGGCGCTGAGCGTCGCGCGGCTCCAGATCTACGACGGCGTCCTGCTCTCCGTCGCCGGGCTCGACCTGGAGCTCCTGGAACGGGTTCGCACCACCAAGCCGATCGTGCTGCTGGGCGAGCGCGACGTCCCCGACCGCTTCAACCACGTGCGCCTGGCGAACGAGTCAGGTGCCCGCCTGGCCACGGCACACATGATCGAGCGCGGATCGCGCCGCATCGTCGCGCTCGGTTGCTCGTTCGACGCCGCACACATGATGACCACCGACCGCCGCGTCGGGTGGGAGAACGCGTGCCGCGAGGCAGGCCTTGCGGCCGATCCGGCCTACGTCGTGCCGGTCAGCGACTACACGTCCTCCAGCGGTCGCGACGCGATGCTCGAGGTCATCGCCTCGGGGCTGCCCTTCGACGGGGTCTTCGCCGTCACCGACATCGTCGCCCTCGGGGCGCTGTCCGCCCTGGCAGACAGTGGGCGGCGCGTCCCCATCGACGTCCAGCTCGCCGGTTTCGACAACCTCGACATGTCCCGCTTCATCCCTCCGGGCATCACGTCGGTCGACGTCAACCGCGAGGGCGTGGCCGAGGCGGCGGTCGGACTGCTGCACCGCCAGATGTCGGGCTGGACCGGTCCTGCCGAGCACGTCGTCGCACCCGTCCGCCTGGTGGTGCGTGGATCGACCCGCGGCGGCGCCTAGCCGCGTGCGAGCGAGCCGCTCTCCGCGTCACCCACACCGCGTCACCCGCACCGTGTCACCCACACCGCGTCACCCGCACCGCGTCACCCACACCGCGTCACCCACACCGCTGCCCGGTCAAAGGAGACCACCACCGTGAGCACCCCACCGTCTCCGCCCGCCCCCACGGCGGCCCCTGAGACGACGACCGTCACGACGGCGATCATCGACCTCGACCTGCCCGGTCCCCGCATCTCGCGCCACGTGTACGGGCACTTCGCCGAGCACCTGGGCCGGTGCATCTACGGCGGGTTCTGGGTGGGTGAGGACTCCGAGGTGCCCAACGTGCGGGGCATCCGGTCCGACGTGGTCGACGCGCTGCGCGCGCTGCGGATCCCGAACCTGCGCTGGCCGGGCGGGTGCTTCGCCGACGACTACCACTGGCGGGACGGGATCGGCCCGCGTGACGAGCGGCCCCGCATGGTCAACTCGCACTGGGGTGACGTCGTGGAGGACAACTCGTTCGGCACCCACGAGTTCATGGACCTGTGCGAGCTGCTCGGGGCGGACCCGTACGTAGCGGGGAACGTCGGCTCCGGCAGCGTGGCGGAGATGTCGGACTGGGTCGAGTACCTGACCCGGGCGGACGACTCGCCGATGGCGGCGCTGCGCCGGGCGAACGGGCGCGACGAGCCGTGGCGGGTGCCGTTCTGGGGGTTGGGGAACGAGGCGTGGGGGTGCGGCGGACAGCTGCGTGCGGAGCAGTTCGCGTCGATGGCCCGGCAGTACGCCGCGTACACGCGCAACCATGGCGGCAACACCTTGTACCGGATCGCGGCCGGCGCGGACTCGGGCGACCTGCACTGGACCGAGACCCTGATGCGTTCGTTCGACGACCTGGCCGCCGACCCGCGCGAGCCCGCCCGGCCGTTCCAGGCCGTGTCGCTGCACTACTACACGATGTCGGGCTCGTGGGGCGACAAGGGCGAGGCCACCGGCTTCAGCACCGACGAGTGGTACACGACGATGGCCAGGGCTCGCCGCATCGAGGAGCTGCTCACGCGCCACTCGACGGTCATGGACCGGTACGACCCTCACCGCAAGGTGGGCCTGGTGGTCGACGAGTGGGGCACCTGGTGGAACGTGGAGAAGGGCACGAACCCGGGGTTCCTGCACCAGCAGAACACGCTGCGCGACGCGCTGGTCGCGTCCGTGCACTTCGACGCCTTCCACCGGCACGCGGAGCGGGTCGTGATGGCGAACATCGCGCAGACCGTCAACGTGCTGCAGGCGATGATCCTGACGGACCCCGACACGGGGACGCTGGTGCTCACCCCGACGTACCACGTGTTCGCGATGAACGCCGGGCACCACGACGCCGCCGCGCTCGCCGTGCACCTGCGAGGCGTGGCGACCCGGACCGTCGACGGGACCGAGCTGCCGCTGGTCTCGGCCTCCGCCTCGGTCAAGGGCGACGCCGCGCTGGTCTCGTTGTCGAACCTCGACACCGACACCGACACCACTGTCGTGCTCGACCTGCGCGGCCGCGACGTCGTCGGGCACGGGGCGAGCGTGCTGACCGCGCCCGCCCTGGACGCGCACAACACCCCGGAGCGGCCCGACGCCGTCGCGCCGACCGCGCACCACGGTGTGCGGCCCCACTCGCGGGGGCTCGAGATCGACCTCCCGGCCCACTCCTACGTCACCGTCAGTCTCGGCCTCGGTTGACTGAACCTGGCGACCGGGCGCCCACCTTCGCGGGCCCCGTCCGCGGCCTCGGTCCGCCCGCCACGCTCACGATCGGACCTTCAGGTCTGAGGCGCGGGCGCCGATAGGACGATCGGCTCCGACCGGGGCCGTCACGGCAACGTCGGAGGGAGCGCTCGGTGGACGGGTTCCTCGGCGTCGCCTGGGAGAACATCCTCGTCGGGCTGATGGGCGGGTTCATCGCCAGCGGCGTGTTCGTGGTCGCCCGTCGGCTCAACGAGTGGCTCCTGCAACGGCGGTTCCCCGTGGCGGGCAACTACATCACCAAGTTCGAGGACGAGGAGAACGGGCGCCACTACGTCGCGACCGCCCCCGCGACGCTCGAGCAGCGGGGCCGGCGCGTCACCGGCACCACCGTCATGGGCGACCGGGAGTGGATCCTGCAGGGGGAGCTGTCCGAGTCGGGCTTCATCCACGGCGTGTACGTGGCCAAGGACCCGGTGGACCGCGGCGTCGGGAACTTCTTCCTGCGCATCCACAACAACCGGCAGATGGTGGGCCTCTGGTCGGGCTACGACTCGGTCAACGACTCGATCACCTCCGGCCGGTACTCGTTCTACCCGCAGACCGACGACGTCACGACGCGCGCCGGTGAGCCCTCCGACCTCCTGGCCGTCCTGCGCATCGCCGACGAGCAGCTCGGGGAGGGATACGTCAGCGAGTCGGACCTGCGGCGGACTGACGAGTCCGACCGGAGCTTCACCCACGTCGCCGAGCTCGACGGACGCATCGTCGGGTTCGCCGTCGGCCTCGTCCGCGGGTCGGGCGAGGTCGGGGAGCTCATGCGGGTGCCGCTGCCGCGTCACCTGGCGCTCGCGGACCGCGTCGGGGTCGTCAAGACCGTGGCCGTCGCCCCCGGCTACCACGGCCGCGGGATCGGCACGCGCCTGGCCGACGCCTGCCTCGACGAGTTCCGCGCCCGCGGGGTGCAGGCGGTGTGCAGCGTGGCGTGGAAGCGCGGGGAGACGGTGAACATCAAGGGGGTGCTCGAGCGCCGGGGGTTCGTCGGCTTCGCGGAGGTCCCCGACTACTGGACGCAGGACAGCGTCCGCGACGGCTTCCGCTGCCCCGAGTGCGGGGAGCCGCCGTGCCGGTGCGCGGCCGTGATGTTCAGCCAGGTGCTCTGACGTCGTGTCCCACCGGCCCGGGGCAACCAGCCGCAGCTCTGGGGGGAACCGCCAGGGAGGTGTCACGCCCGCGGCGTGACGGCGCGCGCCGGGTGGTCCGGCGGCGGCGCCCCGACGAGAGGAGCAGGTCATGGCACACGCATGCGAGAAGTCCGGCGCACCCCGGTGCGCGTGGTGCAAGGAGGCGGACGCGAACAGGTACTCGACGCACACGTGCTCGTACTTCGGCACCTGTGACTGAGCGGGGCGGCCCTCAGGTGGCGGCGGCCCCGTTCGCCGACGTCGTCGAGCGCGTGCGCGCGGTCGCGCACCGGCTCGCCGAGCACGTCGGGGAGGAGCTCGGACCCGCGCTCGTGGTGGTGCGGGACGGACGGGCCGTGGCGGTCGCGACGCACGCGGACCGTCCGACCCTCCTCGGGGCCGCGGGTCCGCTCGCGGCGGGGCTCGGGGCCGAGGCGCTCGGGCTCCTGCTCGTGGGCGTCGTGCCCCTGGTCCCGACGAACCCGCTCACCGGCGAGCCGTGGGCCCCGGGGGAGGCGGCGGCGGCCCTTCGCGACGACGCCGCCGCCGCCCGCGGCTGGGTCAGGGAGATGCTGCTGCTCTCGGTGGTCGGCCGTGGCGGGGACCGCTCGTCGACGGCACAGGCGTTCCGCGCGGGTCCTGACGCGACCGAGTGGGACCCCGACGTGCGCCCGGTCCGGTCGGACGGGCCCGAGGCCGTCCTCGCCCGGGCTCTCGAGGCGCCGCCCGTCGACCCCGCGCGGATGCCGGTCGAGCCGGGACGGGCGCGGGTCGCCCTCGACGTGGGGACGGTGCGCGCGGTCGACAGCCGGCTCATGGGCGTCGAGCCGGCCGGCGGCGCGATGCTCGTGGTGCCCGACGGCGCGACGCTCGCCCGGTACGAGACGGAGGGACTGCTCTCGTGGCAGCACCTCCTGGTCGCGGACACCCCCTGATGGGCCCCGTCGCTCGCCACCCCGTGCTCCTGCGCGCGGCTGACTGGCCGGACCCGTCGTGACCCGCTCCCTCCCGGCGTCCCTGGCCCGCCTGCGCGCGGTCCGGGACGCCGGGCTCTGCAGCGAGGCCGTCCTCTGGGCGGAGGTGACGACGCTGGTGCGGGCCGCGATCGACAGGCACGACCCCGACGCCCTCCGGGTCGTGCACGAGGCCGTCGCCCGGGAGCCGCTCCGTCCCGCGTCCGTCGCCGCCCTCGCTGACCTCGCGCAGTCGAACGGGGGCGCGTCCCGGCGGTGGCCCGAGTGGTCGGCGGTGGCCGACGAGGTGGCCGACCTGCTCGTGACGCGCGTCGCTGCGGCGGCCGCCACGGCGGAGCCGGGCGCAGCGGCGGAGCTCGTGGCAGCGGTGCCCGCCGACC
>JAEZAR010000038.1 GCA_023430425.1 Actinomycetes bacterium
CTTATACGCCCGCCGGTGAATGAGGTACGGATAGCCGTGATAGGCGAAGATGACCGGCTTGTCCTACGTGAACAGCCGGTCGAACTCGGCGTCCGTGAATCCGTGCGGATGAGTGTCGTGCGGCTGCATGGTCATCAGGTCGACGACATTGACCACCCTGATCCTGAGGTCGGGAATGGCCGTGCGCAGAAGGTCTACGGCGGCAAGAGTCTCGAGGGTGGGGACGTCGCCCGCGCAGCCCATCACGACGTCGGGCTCGACGCTTGGCGGGCATGTGCACGCCCATTCCCAGATGCCGGCCCCAGCCAGGCAGTGGCGTTCGGCCTCCTCGGCGGTAAGCCATTGAGGCTGCGGCTGCTTGCCGGCGGTGATGACGTTGATCCGGTTCCATGTGCGCAGGCAATGGTCGGTCACCCATAGCAGCGTGTTGGCGTCCGGCGGGAAATAGAGCCTGACAATCTCGGCCTTCTTGTTGGCGATGAAATCGGCAAAGCCCGGATCCTGGTGGCTGAAGCCGTTATGGTCCTGGCGCCAGACATGGCTGGACAGGAGATAGTTCAACGACGCGATCGGCCGGCGCCAGCGGATGTGGTTGCACACCTTCAGCCACTTGGCGTGCTGGTTGAACATCGAATCCACGATGTGGATGAACGCCTCGTAGCAGGAGAAGAAGCCGTGCCGGCCGGTGAGCAGGTAGCCCTCCAGCCAGCCCTGGCACTGGTGCTCCGAGAGCATCTCGACGACCCGGCCGGCCGGGCTGAGCCTGTCGTCGCCCGGCAGCAGCTCCGCCACCCACGTCTTGTCCGTGACGTCCAGGACCGCACCCAGGCGGTTCGAGGCGGTCTCGTCCGGGCCGAAGACCCGGAAGTTGTCGGGGTTGGCCTCCATCACCGCGGCGAGCCACTGACCGAGCACCCGGGTGGCCTCGGTGACGGAGCCACCGGGCGAGGGCACGTCGACCGCGAACTCGCGGAAGTCGGGCAGGCGCAGGTCGCGCAGCAGGAGCCCGCCGTTGGCCTGCGGCACCGCGCTCATCCGCAGGTCGCCCTCGGGCGCGAGCGCGCACACGTCCGCCTCGACGGCGCCGGTGGCGTCGAACAGCTCCTCGGGGTGGTAGGACCGCAGCCAGTCCTCGAGCACGGTCAGGTGCTCGTCGGTGTCGCGGGCGCTGGCGAGCGGCACCTGGTGGGAGCGCCACGAGTCCTCGACCTGCTGGCCGTCGATGACCGGCGGGCAGGTCCAGCCCTTCGGCGTGCGCAGGACGATCATCGGCCACCGCGGCCGCTCGGTGCTTCCGCGCCGGGCGGCCCGCTTGATCTCGGCGATCTGGTTCAGGCACTCGTCGAGCACCCGGGCCATGCGCTGGTGCACCTCGGCGGGGTCCTCGCCGTCGAACCCGCCCGAGACGACGTAGGGCGTGTGGCCGTAGCCGCGCATGAGGTCGAGCAGCTCGTCCTCGGGGATCCGGGCGAGCACCGTCGGGTTGGCGATCTTGTAGCCGTTGAGGTGCAGGATCGGCAGGACGACCCCGTCGGTCAGCGGGTTGGCGAACTTGTTCGAGTGCCAGCTCGTGGCGAGCGGGCCAGTCTCGGCCTCGCCGTCGCCGACGACCGCCGCGACGAGGAGGTCGGGGTTGTCGAAGGCAGCGCCGTAGGCGTGGGAGAGCGCGTACCCGAGCTCGCCGCCCTCGTGGATGGAGCCCGGCGTCTCGGGGGCGACGTGGCTCGGGATCCCGCCGGGGAACGAGAACTGTCGGAACAGCTTGCGCAGGCCCTCCGAGTCACGGGTGATGTCGGTGTAGACCTCGGAGTAGGTGCCGTCGAGGTAGGCGTTCGCGACGAGGCCCGGGCCGCCGTGGCCCGGGCCGGTGATGTACAGCGTCGGCTGACGGCGCTCGCGGATCGCCCGGTTGAGGTGGGCGTAGATGAAGTTGAGGCCCGGCGTCGTGCCCCAGTGCCCGAGGAGCCGCGGCTTGACGTGGTCCCGGTGCAGGGGCTCGGCGAGCAGCGGGTTGTCGAGCAGGTAGATCTGCCCGACCGACAGGTAGTTCGCGGCGCGCCACCACTTGTCCACGCGGTCGAGCGTCTCGTCGTCCAGGGGCACCACGTCGCGGGTGCTCCAGCCGGCAGGGCGGTCGAGGACTGACGTCATCGGGTTCTCCTCTGGGCCGGCGGCAGCGCCGGGCGGGTCCCGGCCTGCCACTTAGCGTGCCGTGCGAGTCGGCGAGGACAGGGGACGTTCGGCCCCGCGGGGGCCTCCGGCGACCGTCCCGGCACAGGGTCGCTCCGCACACCGCAATGCCATCACATCGGGGCTGGCCGTGCACGGCCCACCCCCGCCCGGACCGCGCGGGCCGGGGCGTGGCCACGGGTAGCGTGGCGTCCATGACGGCCGCCCGCCCCCGGTACGTCAGGACGGCGCTGACCCCCCGGATGCTCGGCCTGCTCGCCGTGCTCCTCGCCGTCGCCGCCGTGTGCGCCCGCCTGGGCGTCTGGCAGCTGGACCGCGCCCAGCGCGCCGCGGCCGACGACGAGCCGGACGGGACGCCCGTGGCGCTCGCCGACGTGCTGGCCCCCCAGGCGACGTTCACGGGGACGGCGGACGGCCGGCTCGTGGAGGCCCGCGGCGAGTTCGGCGCGGACGAGGTGGTGGTCGCGGGCCGCGAGCTCGACGGCGAGACGGGCCTGGTCGTCGTGACGCCCTTCACCGTCGCGGGCACCGGGGCGACGCTCGCCGTCGTGCGCGGGTGGGCCGCCGACGAGGCGCGGGTCGCCGCGGCCCCCGCGCCCGCGGGAGAGGTGAGCGTGCGCGGCGTCCTGCAGGTGGGCGAGGCGGCCGGGGACGACGTGGGCCTGCCGCCGGGGCAGGCGTCCGCGGTCAGCCCGGCCGAGCTGGTCAACCGGTGGGGCGGACCCATGTACACGGGGTACCTGCTCCTCACCGAGGCGTCCGGCGCCCCCGGCGGCCCCGACGGGCTCCGCCCGGTCCCGCCCCCGGAGCCGGCCGCGGGCTGGGACCTGCAGAACCTCGCGTACGCCCTGCAGTGGTGGCTGTTCGGCGGCTTCGCCGTGCTGCTCTGGGCGCGTCTCGTGCGCGACGAGGCCCGCCGGGACGCGCCCGGGACGGCCGGGCCGTCCGCCGCGTCGCCCGGGGAGCCGACGGCTGCTACTCCGGGCCCCTCCGCGGGGGGCGGC
>JAEZAR010000232.1 GCA_023430425.1 Actinomycetes bacterium
GGCCCGGCGCGCTCCAGCGGGACGGCGCCGGGCCGCGGGCGTCCGGGCGTGCGGGCGGCGCGGGTGCGGAGCCGTGCGTCATCCTCGGGACGCTAACAGCGGCGTCCGACATCACGACAGGGCGCGCGTTCTGCCCTCGGCGAAGCCAGCAGTCGGTCCGGGTCGGCTCGGCGTCAGGCCGTCGCGGGGCGGTCGCGACCGGGCCACCCGCGCGCGGCGGGGCGCGCGGCGACGCCGGGGTCCCACTCGCCGTGGCACGTCCGGCACTGCACGGCCTCGCGGGGCCGGCCGAGGGGGACGAGCGGGATCCAGAAGACGTGGATCCAGGTGCGGCTCTCCTGCCGGTCGAACTCCCGCTGGGCGGCGCAGTACGGGCAGAGGAAGGTCCCCGCGCCGAGGGTGCGCCGTCGCAGCCGGGTGCCGAAGAAGAGGATCACCCGGTCCACGGTGGCACGGACGCACCAAGGTCACCGCTCGAGGGCGCCACCCGACCGGGTGAAAAGGCCTCCTCCGCCTACAGCTCGCCGCTGCGCTGGAGCGCGCGCATGGCGGCCCAGCCGACGGGGATCCGCGCCCAGAAGGTGACCAGGCGGAAGATCAGCACGACCGGGACGGCGGCCGCGAACTCGACGCCGGTCGTCCCGGACAGGGTGCCGATGAGTGACGCCTCGACCGCACCCAGACCGCCCGGCGTCGGGACCAGCGCACCGACCGCGTTGCCGAGCAGGTAGACGACGGCCAGGTCGATCAGGGACACGTGATCGGCCTGGCCGAAGGCGGCGAGGCTCGCCCAGAAGGCGCCGAGGTACCCGAGCGTCATGACGAGGCTGCCCGCGACGGCGACGAGGAACCGCCGCGGCTGGCCGAGCAGCTGGACGAGGCGCGGCCACGTCGTCTGCCAGACCGGGACCACCTTGGCGCGCACCCACTGGCGGACCTGGGGCACGAGCATGGCCGCGGAGACCGCGGCCGCCACGACGACGAGCGCGAGCAGGATCGTGCGCGAGGGCAGGTTCCGCCCGATCGGCACGTCCCCGCCGCTGACCAGCGACAGGGTGAGGAGGAGCACGATCGTCGTGATGAACTGCGCCAGCTGCACCAGGCCGACGGAGGCGACCGCGAGGGCGTTGGACACCCCACGGCGCGTGAGCATGCGCAGGTTCAGCGCCGCCGGCCCGACACCGGCCGGCGCGGCCAGGGACACGTACGCGGCGGCGGCCTGGACCAGGGTGGTCCGCCACAGCGAGATCCGCACCGGGGCGAACGCGGCCATCGTGATGGCCGAGCCGACGAACGTCCCGACGCCGAGCCCGAACGCGGCGAGGGCCCACCACGGGGACGCGTCCTGGAGCGCGTCGAGCATCTCCCGCAGGTTCAGGGACGTGACGACGGCGAGGGCGGCGACGATGCCGAGGACGAGCATGAGGACGGTGCGCGCGCCGAACCGCACGAGCCGCTCCGGCTCGACGACCGCCTCGGGCAGCCGCGCGAGCAGGGCCTCGCGCAGCTCGCCCATGACGTGCCGGTTCTGGCGCGCCTCCTCCCGCGTCGCCCTCGGGAACGCGATCGGCTGGAGCAGGGGCCCGATCGTGGCCAGGTCCTCGGGCACGACGCGCACGGCCGACGCGACCGCCCGCTCCGGGCCCACGCGCAGGGCCAGGACGGCGAGCATCGTCGCGAGGTCCATCCGCCGCGCCAGCTCGGAGGAGGCGACGTCGCCGTACTCCCAGCCGGTGAGCAGCACGACCGGGCCGTCCGCGTCGCGCAGCCGGTTGGCCGGCGCGTCCGGGGGGCACGCACCCGGGGACGCGTCCACCAGCACGACGTCGGACGTGATGGCGCGGTGCGCGAGACCCGCGCCGTGGGCGACGGCGACCTGCGCCCAGACCCGGTCGAGCACCTCGTCGGTGACCGCCTCGGGCGGCAGGTCCCGCAGCGGCACGGCGCCGTGCGCGTGCTGCTGGATGAGGAGCATGGAGTCGTCGGCCTCGGCCATCCCGAGCAGGCGGGGCGTGCAGACGCCGGCCGACCACGCGGCGTAGGACAGCAGCGCGGCGCGCTCGGCGGCCTGGCGCAGGGACACGACGGCCCGACCCTCGATGCCGCGCAGCCGCATCGACCGCCACAGGCGGGTGAGCGTGCCGACCACCTGCCGGTCGCCGTCGAGCACCACCACGTCGAGCCGCTCGCCCTCGGCGGTCGTCATCGCGTAGACGCGCGTGTCGCTGACCCGCGTGATCGCGACGGCGGACAGGTCGGTGACCAGCTGGCCCGTGTCGTTGCCCTCGACGCCCACGTCCCGGACGCGGACGAGCCGGGTCGGGGAGAACCCGGCGCGGCGGACGCCCGCGACCAACGACCTCCCGTAGGCCCGCTCGCTCTGGACGCCGAACGCGTAGCGCAGCGCGAGCCCGCTGGCCCGGCCGATGAGCACGGTGACGAGCGCCGCGGGGAGCGTCAGCAGGCCGGTCATCACCGCGACGCCCAGCACGACCCACAGGAAGTTCCACGACCAGCCGACCGTGCGCCGTCGGCTCCGCTCGCCCGCGGTGGTCAGCAGCGCCGCGACGGCGGCGAGGAGCGGCGGGACGGCGATGGTCCACCCCGTGCTGTCCACCCACACCGAGAACTCGTTCTTCAGCGGCGTGATCGCGAAGTTGTCCAGGAGCCACGCGGTCGCCATCGCCCCTGCGAAGGCGAGCACGGCGCCCGCGACCGCCTCGAACGCGTGCCGCACCAGGCGGCGGAGCACCAGCTCGACGAGCACGGCGATCGGCGCGACCACGGTGATGACCCACTCGAGCACCGCGACCGGGAAGACGACGAACCGCCGCACCACCCGGGCCACGCCCTGCAGGTCGTCGCCGATCCCGCTCGTGGTCCCGTGCGCGTACACCGCCAGCACGACGACGAGGGCGATCCCGAGCAGCGCGAGGATCGTGCCCACCAGGTCCGCGGGGTGGTGGACCCGGACGGCCGGGGTGTCGACGATGCGCACGCCGTCGTCGGCCGGCACGCGGCTGCGCAGCGCCCGCACACGCTGCGCAGGCGGGCTGGACATGGTCGCGAGTCTAGGACCGGGTGGAGTTCGCCCGAGGGTGTTGACGCACGTGGCGGAGCGCGGTGAGCCTGGGGTCCGGACCCCGCCGGTGGCCTGGTCGGCCACCGTGGGCCGCGAGGGAGCGGGCCATGACGGATCGGATGCAGGAGCTGCTGGTGCAGGCCGAGGGGTCGGACCCCTTGGCGGCGCTCGGGGCCGTCGCTGCGATGCGCGCCGAGCTCGAGCGGCGGGAGGCGGTGCTGGTGCGCCGCGCACGGGTGCGGGGCGTGTCGTGGGCGGCGATCGCCGTCGTGCTCCGCATGTCGCGCCAGGCGGTGCACCGCAAGCACGGCGGCGGGTGGCGCGACCAGTCGGTGACCGCCGTCGGCGGCTGAGCCGGCGCTACCGGCGCCGGCCCGCCTTGACGGCGTACATCCGCTGGTCGGCCGCGGCGAGGAGGCGGTCCAGGGGCATCCGCGGGTCGGAGCTGATCGCGTACCCGACGCTGGCGCCGACGACGACGTTGCCGCCCGGGAGCATGATCGGCTGCTCGATCGCCGTGACCAGCCGCCCCACGACCGCGCGCACCTCGGCCTCGTCGCGCACCTCGGTGAGCAGGACGCCGAACTCGTCGCCGCCGAGCCGGCCGAGGTGGTCGTGGGCGCGCAGCGAGGCTGCCAGCCGCCGCGCCACCACGACGAGGACGTCGTCCCCCGCCTGGTGCCCGAGGCGGTCGTTCACGTCCTTGAAGAGGTCGAGGTCGACGAAGAGGACGGCGACCGCGGCCCCCGGGCCCGCCTGCGGGAGCGAGGTCTGCATGCGACGGAACAGCTCGCCGCGGTTGGGCAGGCCGGTCAGGTCGTCGTGCGACGCGGCGTGCGCGAGGGCGCGCTGGGCGCTGAGCCGCTCGCTGACGTCCCGCTGCTGGACGACCATCCCCTCGACCAGGCTGTCCGCGAGCTGGTTGTGGAAGGTCCACTCGTACCAGCGGCGCTCGAGGCTCGCGTGCACGACGAGGACGTCCATGCTGGACCGCGCGTCCTGCCCGCGCTGCATGAGCTCCGACAGCCGGGCCGCGACGCCGGGGCGGTGCTCGGCGTCGACGATGTCGAGCAGCGGCCGGCCGAGGAGGTCCGCAGGGCGGTAGCCCATCGCGCGCTCGGCGGCCGGGCTCACGTACGTGAGGATCCCGCCCCCGTTGCTCACCGTCAGGACGTCGGTGGAGCTCTCCATGAGGGCGCGCAGCCGGGCCTCGGCCCGCGCGAGCGCGTGGGCGTAGCCCGCCTGGTCGGCGGCGTTGCGCGCGACGACGAGGCCGGTCGCCCACGCGACCAGCAGCAG
>JAEZAR010000332.1 GCA_023430425.1 Actinomycetes bacterium
CTCGCGCTGCGCGCCGTCCCGGAGACCGCCGCGGCGCTCTCGGACGTGGCCGACGTCGTCGTGGCGACCGCGCTGCGCCTCGCTGAGCGCGAGGCGGCCGCGGAGTCGCCCGACGGGCTGCTCACGAGCACGTGCGTCGTGGCGATGGGGCGGCTCGGCGGACGCGAGATGGGCTACGGCTCGGACGCGGACGTGCTGTTCGTGCACGAGCCGCGGCCGGGGGCGGACGAGACCCGCGCGCAGGTCCAGGCGACGAC
Source organism: Actinomycetes bacterium (assembly GCA_023430425.1). The sequence continues at coordinate 258 of JAEZAR010000332.1, forward strand.
GGTCGCGACCAGGCTGCGGGCCCTCCTCTCGGGACCCGGCGCCGAGCCCGCCCTCGAGGTCGACGCCGACCTGCGCCCGGAGGGCCGCAACGGTCCCCTCGTTCGGACGCTCGGCTCGTACGCCGAGTACTACGGCCGCTGGTCGTCGCCGTGGGAGGCGCAGGCGCTGCTGCGCGCGCGCCCCGTGGCGGGCGACCCCGCCCTGTGCGCCCGGTTCACCGAGCTGGTGGCCCCCGTGCGCTACCCCGCGGGCGGCGCCGACGCCGCGACCGTCCGCGAGGTCCGGCGGCTCAAGGCCCGGATGGAGGCCGAGCGCCTGCCGCGCGGGGTCGAGCCCGCCCGCCACCTCAAGCTCGGTCGCGGCGGCCTCAGCGACGTCGAGTGGACGGTCCAGCTGCTGCAGATGCTCCACGCCCACGAGGTGCCCGGGCTGCGCACGACGTCGACGCTGGACGCCCTCGCGGCCGCCGGGGCGGCCGGGCTGCTGGCGGAGCAGGACGCAGCGGTGCTCCGCGAGGCGTGGCTGCTGTCCTCGCGGCTGCGCGACGGCATCGTGCTGTGGACCGGCCGCACGGGCGGGCAGATGGGCGACGTCCTCCCGCACGACCTGCGCGCCCTCGGCGGGCTCGGCCGCATGCTCGGGCTGCCGCCGGGCTCGGGCGCCGACGTCGAGGAGCTGTACCTGCGGACGGGCCGGCGGGCCAGGGCCGTCATGGAGCGCGTCTTCTACGGCTGAGCGGCGGGGCGTCACAGGCCCCGGCGGCCGCCCTCGATCTTGGGGCAGGCGTCGACGACCACGTGCAGCCCCGCGGCGCGGGCGCGCTCCTCGGCGTCGTGGTCGCGCACCCCCAGCTGGAGCCAGACGGCACGGGCACCGATGGCGACCGCCTCGTCGATGAGGGGGCCGACCCGGGAGGAGTTGACGAAGAGGTCGACCACGTCCACCGGGTCGGGGACGTCCGACAGCCGGGCGTGGCCGGGCGCGCCGTGCACCGTCTCCGCCCGCGGGTGGACCGGGACGACGGTGTGGCCCAGCGCCTGGAGGTAGGCCGCCACGCCGAACGCGGCGCGGGTGGTGTTCGTGGAGAGCCCGACGACGGCCCACCGTCCGGGCACCGTCAGCAGGCGGTCCACCACGGCGGGGTCGTTGGTGGGCATGCCCCCACCCAAGCACCCGCAGCCGCAGCGCGCCCCGGGACGTGCGGCCCATCGACCCGTCCACCGGCCGACGGCGCCGGTCGGCGTCAGGGGGCCAGGAGGTCCCCGTCGGCCTCGAGCCGGCGCACGACCTCCTCGGGCGCGAGCTGCGTCATCCCCGGCCCCACCTCGTCCCACGACCGGGGCGCCGCCACCGCCGGACGCTCCCGGCCGCGCAGGGAGTAGGGGGTGATCGTCGTCTTCGCCGGGTGGTTCTGGCTCCAGTCGATGAGCACCTTGCCGGGGCGGAGCGCGCGGCGCATGGTCGCCACGATGCCGGCGTCGCGCGCGGCGAGCTCCTCGGCGACGGCGCGTGCGTACCCGTGGACCTGCATCGCCGTCAGGGTGCCGTCCAGCGGCGCGTAGAGCTGCATGCCCTTGCTGCCGCTGGTCACGGGGAAGGTGCGCGTCAGGCCGTCCTCGGCGAGCCGGTCCGCGACCAGCCGCGCGACCCGCGCGCACTCGTCGAGGCCGGCGGGCGGCCCGGGGTCGAGGTCGACCACCAGCCGGTCCGGGGGGTCCACGCGCCCCCGGGTCACCCGCCACTGCGGCGTGTGCAGCTCGAGGGCGGACGCGTTCGCGACCCAGACCAGCGCGGCGAGGTCGTCGAGGAACGGCAGGTCGAGGACCGTCCCGCCGTCGGCGTCGTCGTCGTCGACGGTCTCGCCCCCGGGGCTCGCCGGCAGGCGGGCGTGGCGCACCCACTCCGGGGTGCCGTTCGGGACGTTCTTCTCGAAGAACGTCTCCCCGCCGACGCCCTCCGGCCACCGGATCCGCGTCACCGGCCGGTCGGCGAGCTGGCGCAGGAGCGCGGGCGCGACGGCCGTGTAGTACGCGATGACCTCGGCCTTGGTGGTGCCGTCGGGGTAGAGGACCCGGTCGAGGTTGGTGAGCCGGACGCGCCGACCCTCGACGTCCACCCACTGCGCCGCGGGCGTCACGGCGTCTCCCAGGCGTCGACCGGCGCGTCCCACCGCAGGGCGCGCACGGCGGGCTGGCGGAGCCGCCCGCTGCGCAGGCGGGCGAGGTAGACGACGTCGACGCCGACGCGCGGGTCGCACCAGGTCACCCCGCGGGCGTCCATGTCGGGCACCGGGTCGTCCAGCGGGGAGGTGCTGCGCACGACGCCGGCGAGCTCGCGGGCCAGGTCCTCGCCGCGTCGCCCGCCGAGGCCGCTGCCCGCCTTGCCGAGGTAGCGCCACCGGCCGTCGGCGTCGGGGGCGCCGAGGAGGACGGCACCGAGG
>JAEZAR010000339.1 GCA_023430425.1 Actinomycetes bacterium
ACAGCCCGCACCCGGCGCACGCGCGCCGCGATCGTCCTGGCCGCGGGCCACGACGCCGCCTCCCGCGACCTGCTGACCCGGCCGCTCGGCGACTCGACGGTGGCCCAGCTGGCGCTCGCGACGGTGCGCGCGGTGGTGCCGGCGGAGCGGATCGTCGTCGTGGTCGCCCCGGGTGACTCGGCGCTGCGCGAGCTCCTCGGGGACGACCTCACCTACGTCGAGCAGGCGGAGCGCCGCGGCACCGGCGACGCGGCGCGCACCGGTCGCGCGGCCCTCCCCGTCGATGCCGACCGCGTCCTCGTCGCCTACGCGGACACGCCGCTGCTGCGGGTGGAGTCCCTGCTCGGGCTGCTCACCCGGCACGAGCTGACCCGCGCCGACCTGTCGATCCTCACTGCGGGCGTCGAGGACCCCGACCCGGCGTACGGGCGCATCGTGCGCGAGGGCGGCCGCATCGTCGCCATCGACGAGCCCGCCGCGGACCTGGGCGGCGCCCCCGCCCCCGACCCGGTCGAGGTCAACGTCGGGGCGTACGTCGCCGCGCCCGACCTGCTGGTCGCCGAGCTCGACGCGATGGCGGCGGCGGGGGAGCACCGCCTCACCGACCTCGCCCGCCGCGTCATCGCGCGCGGGTGCGAGATCACCGCCTACCGCATCCACGACACCGACGAGGTCCAGGGCATCAACACCCCGGGCGAGCTCGCCGCGGCGGCGGACATCGTGCTCAAGCGCCTCTTCGTCCCGCGCAAGAACACCGACACCCGCATCGTGTTCGGCACCGGCGGCTGGCGCGCGGTCATCGGGGAGGGCTTCACGCTCGCCAACGTGCGCCGCCTCGCCCAGGCCATCGCCAACGAGGTGGTGCGCTGCGGGCTGGAGGAGCGCGGCGTCGTCGTCGGCGGGGACCGGCGCTTCCTGTCGCGCGACGCGGCGGTGGCGATCACCGAGGTGCTCGCCGGCAACGGCATCGCGGTGCGCCTGCTGCCCGACGACGTCCCCACCCCGCTCGTCACCTTCGCCGCCCCGCACCTCGGTGCCGCCTACGGGATCATCGTCACCTCCAGCCACAACCCGCCGGAGTGGAACGGGATCAAGGTCTTCCGCGCGGACGGCTCGCTGCCGCCCGACGCCGAGACCGACCGCTACCAGGATGAGGCGAACGCGATGACCGTGGCGGACGTCATCACGCTCGACATCGACCTCGCACGCCGGGCCGGGATGGTCGACGAGCGGCCCCTGACGGAGCCCTACATCGACGCGATCGAGCGGGTCGTCGACGTCGACGCCGCCCGAGGCTCGGCCCTGCGCGTCGTCGTCGACCCGATGTACGGGACCTCCCAGCTCACCCTCGGCACGATCCTGTCCGACATGCGCGTGCGCGCCGACTTCATCCACGCGGCGCACAACCCGCTGTTCGGGGGCGTCGCGCCCGCGCCCGACCTGCACCGCCTCTCCGCGCTCATCGGGATGATCCGCGACGAGCCCGGCCGCTACCACCTCGGCCTGGCCACCGACGGCGACTCCGACCGGATCGGGATCGTCGACGAGCGGGGTCGGTACGTCTCGAGCAACGACCTCCTGCTGCTCCTCTACTGGTACCTGCACGAGGTCCGCGGCGAGCGGGGCGGCGTCGTGCGCAACCTCGCCACGACCCATCTCCTGGACCGGCTCGCGACCCACTTCGGCGAGGAGTCGCGCGAGGTGCGGGTGGGCTTCAAGCACGTCATCGCCGCGATGACCGAGATCGGTGCCGTGCTCGGCGGGGAGTCCTCGGGCGGGCTCACGGTCCGGGGCTGGCTGCTCGGCAAGGACGGGATCTTCGCGTGCGCGCTGGTCGTCGAGATGCTCGCGCGGACGGGCCGGACGATCTCCGAGCTGCTCGCGACCGTGCACGGGATCACCGGGCGGCTGCACACGCTCGAGGCCGCCGTCCCCTCGACGCCGGAGATGCGGGTCGCCGTGCCGCGCCGCCTCGCCGCCGAGCCGCTCACCCGGGTCGGTGCCTACCCGGTGGTCGCCACCAGCCACCTCGACGGCACCAAGATCCTGCTCGAGGACGACAACTGGGCGCTCCTGCGCTTCTCCGGCACGGAGCCGCTGCTGCGCATGTCCGTCGAGGCCGACACCCCGGAGAAGGCCACGGAGCTGCTGACCTGGCTCGAGGGCTTCGTCACCGCCGGCACCTGAGGCCGGCCACCGAGAACCAGGAGAGCGACCGACCATGCGCTACGGACACTTCGACGTCGCGGCGGACGAGTACGTCGTCGAGCGCCCGGACGTCCCCGTCTCGTGGACGAACTACCTCGGCACGAAGGACCTGTGCACGGTCCTGTCGCACCACGGCGGCGGGTACTCCTACCACCGCGCCTCCCAGACCGGCCGCATCACGCGGTTCCGCCCCAACGGCGTCCCGCTGGACCGGCCGGGGCACTACGTCTACCTGCGCGACGCCGACGGCGACCACTGGTCGGTCTCCTGGCAGCCCGTCGGCAAGCCGCTCGCCGCGCCGGGTGCCGACCCGTCGCCCGACGGCGCACCGCACCCGACCGCGCGGTACACCGCCGCGCACGGGATGGGCTACACGCGGTTCGAGTGCGAGTACCGGGGCATCCGCGCGAGCCAGACCGTCTTCGTCCCGCTCGACGACGACGTGGAGGTCTGGGACGTCGTCGTCACGAACACCACCGACCGCCCGCGCGACCTCACCGTCGCGGGCTACGTGGAGTTCTCCTTCCACACGATCACCATCGACAACCAGAACCTGCAGATGTCGCTGTACGCGGCGGGCTCGTCCTACGCCGACGGGATCATCGAGTACGACTTCCACTACGAGCCCTGGACGTACCACTTCTTCGCCTCGAGCCGGCCGCCGTCGTCGTACGACTCCCTGCGCGAGGAGTTCATCGGCCCCTACCGCAGCGAGACGGACCCCGTCGCCGTCGAGCGCGGGCACGGCAGCAACAGGTCCGCCACCACCGGCAACCACTGCGGCGCGCTGTTCCACACGGTGACGCTCGCGCCCGGGGAGACCGCGCGCCTGGTGTACCTGCTCGGCTACGGCTCGCGGGACGCCGTCGGGCGGGCGATGCGCGACAAGTACGCCGACCTCGTGACCGTGGACGCCGAGCGCGCCCGGCTGCGCGCGCACTGGCGCGGCAAGCAGGACCGGCTGCGCATCCGGACCCCGCACGCGGCGATGGACACGATGATCAACACCTGGACGCTCCTGCAGGCCGAGACGTGCGTGCAGTGGTCGCGGTTCGCGTCGTTCGTCGAGGTCGGCGGGCGGGCGGGGCTCGGCTTCCGGGACACCGCCCAGGACGTCATGAGCGTCATCCACTCCAACCCGACCAGGACGCGGCAACGGATCGTCGAGCTCCTGCGCGCCCAGACCCGGGCCGGGTACGGCCTCCATCTGTTCGACCCGGCCGCGTTCGACCCCGACGCGCCGGTACGCCCGGACGTGCCGAGCCCGACGATCGTCCCGACGCCGAGCCGCGCCGACCTCGTGCACGGCCTGGCGGACACGTGCTCCGACGACCACCTGTGGCTCGTGCCGTCCGTGGTCGAGTACGTGCGCGAGACCGGCGACGTCGGGTTCCTCGACGAGGTGGTCCCGTTCGCCGAGGGCGCGCCCGCGACCGTCTACGAGCACCTGACCCGGGCGCTGGACTTCACGTCCGCGCAGGTGGGGCCGAACGGGGTCGCGCTCGGCCTGCGGGCCGACTGGAACGACTGCCTCAACCTCGGCGGCGGCCAGACGGCGCTCGTCACCTTCCTGCACGCGTGGGCGATCCGCGCCTTCTGCGAGGTCGCCCGGGCGCGTGCGGCCGACGGCGACGCGGGGGCGGCCGCCGACGTCGCGCGGTTCTCCGCCGAGCTGGACCGCATCGCGGCGGTCGCCGACGCCGAGCTGTGGGACGGACGGTGGTGGGTGCGGGGCTTCACGCGCGACGGCGTCGTCATCGGCTCGGCCGCGAACGACGAGGGGCGGATCTTCCTCGAGCACCAGGCGTGGCCGGTGATCGCCGGGATCACGACGGCCGAGCGGGGCCGCGCGTCGATGGACGCGGTGCGCGAGCACCTCGGGTCCCCGTACGGGAGCCACCTCAACTGGCCGGCCTTCACGAAGGTCGACGACACGGTGGGCTTCGTCACGCGCGTGTACCCGGGGGTGAAGGAGAACGCCGCGATCTTCTCCCACCCCAACGCGTGGCCGATCATCGCCGAGGCGCTGCTCGGCCGGGGCGACGAGGCCGTGGCGCTCTACGACGCGCTCTGCCCGGCGCTGCAGAACGACGTCGCCGAGGTCCGCGGCGCCGAGCCCTACGTGTACTGCCAGTTCGTCTACGGCCGGGACCACGAGTGGTACGGCCGCGCGCAGAACCCGTGGCTCACGGGGACGGCGGGCTGGATGTACACGGCGGTGACCAAGTACGTGCTCGGCGTGCGTCCCACGCTCGAGGGTCTCGTGGTCGACCCGGCGGTGCCCCGCGACTGGGACGGCTTCGAGGTGCGGCGCGTCTGGCGCGGGGCGACGTACGAGATCGAGGTGCGCAACCCCGCCGGCGTGGGCCACGGCGTCGCGTCGCTGACGGTGGACGGTGCGCCCCACGACCCTGCGGCGCCGATCGCCCCACGGCCGGCCGGGTCGGTGGTGCGGGTGGTCGCCACGCTCGGGTGAGGGGGCGGGGTCGCCGGCGCGGCGCTCAGACCTCCAGGTCCGCGCGCACCTTGACGTTCGCCGCCGCGTCGCCCGCCCGGATCCCGTCCGCCGCCGCCGCGAGGAACTGCCGCAGCGTGTGGCCCGCGAGCACCTTCGTCTCCTTCATGCGCAGGAGCCGGGAGGGCGCGACGAGCTGGGCCTCCTCGACGTCGACGCGCACGTTCGTCCGCCCGCCGGACGTCTGCGTGACCACGCGCAGGAGCATGAGCCGCCGGGTCCCGAGCGCGTCGCGGACCTCGTACACGTCCGCCTTCGGCGTCGTGGAGGTGCGCCGCACGCGCTGCCGGCCGTTCCACAGGTCGCCCTTGGCGGCGGCCGCGGCCTCGAGGCACACGTGCTTGACCTGGGCCGGTGACAGCGACGTGGTCGCGCGCAGGCGGGACCGGGCGGGCTGGGCGAGGAACGGCACGGCGGCCAGTCCTACCACGTGACCTGCGGCGACCGGTACCACGGCAGGCGGGCCGCGTCCCAGGCGGGCGCGAGCCGGGCGACGCGGACGGCGAAGTCGGGCCACCGTCGTCGGGGTGGCACCGACCACGCGACCTCGGCGACGGCCGCGAGCCGCGGCAGCAGCAGGGTGAACAGGTCGTCGCGGGTGCGGACGGTCTCCGACCACAGTGCGGCCTCGATCCCGGCGACCGACCCGGGCAGCAGCGCCGGCAGCACCTCCAGCGGCTCCCACTGGTAGGCGCCGCGCAGGTCGACGTTGCGCGGCCAGGTCGCCCCGGCGGGGCCCGCGGTGTCGTACTTCAGGTCCAGGTAGACGCGGCTCGCGGGGGAGAGCACGACGTGCGCGCCCTGCCAGGCCGCGTCGATCACCGACGAGGGGTCGGCGCGCTCGTCCCAGAACTGGACCACTGTCCCCGGGGCGAGCGGGGTCTGCGTGATCTCCTGCCACCCGACGACGGTCTTGCCGCGCACGCGCACCTGCTCGGCGATCATGGCGACGGTGCGCGCGTACTCGGCCCGCGTCATCGTCAGCGCCTCCTCCCCGCCGATGTGCAGGTAGGGGCCGCGGGTCATCGCGGCGACGTCGCGGATGACGTCCTCCACGAAGGCCCGGGTCGCGGGCAGGTCGGGGTGCAGGTGGCTGAAGCCGACGTCGACGCCGGTGTACGGGTCCGCGGGCCGGCCGGTCGCGGTGAGCTCGCCGTAGGCGTGCTGGGCGGCGTTGACGTGGCCCGGGAGGTCGACCTCCGGGATGAGGGTGATGCCGCGGGCCGCCGCGTACCGCTGGATCCGGTCGAAGTCGGCGACGGTGTACCAGCCGCCCGGACCGCCGCCGACAGCCGTGCGCCCGCCGACCTCGGTGAGCAGCGGCCGGGAGGGGATCTCCAGCCGCCAGCCCTGGTCGTCCGTGAGGTGCAGGTGCAGCACGTTGAGCTTGAGGTCGGTCATGACGTCGAGCACCTGCTCGACCGTCGCGACGTCGTGGAAGTGCCGGGCGACGTCCAGGTGCAGGCCCCGCCAGGAGAACCGCGGCCCGTCGACGACGAAGGCGGGCCGCACGGCGCGCACGCCGTCGGCGCCCGTGACGACGAGCTGGCGCATGGTGGCGGCCCCGTGGCGCAGCCCGTCCAGGTCGACGGCGGTGATGAGCGCGCGCATCGAGTCGACCTGCAGGCGGTACGCGCCCGACGACGCCGACCCGGCCCCGCCCGCGAGGAGGCGGAGCACGACGGCGCCGGGCCGCCCGTCGTCGTGGCTGACGGTGATCTCGGCGCCCGCGAGGGCGCTGAGCTGAGCCGCCACCAGGACGCCGACGGCCTCCGCCTCGCCCGTCGCCACCA
>JAEZAR010000458.1 GCA_023430425.1 Actinomycetes bacterium
CTCCTCGGCGGCCAGGACGGGGGGACCGGCGCCGCCGTCGTCATCACCGTCGTGGGGGCGACCGCCGCCGGTGCCCTGCTCGGCACCCTCGCCGCGGTCCTCCTCGACCGGCGGGGCTGAGCCCGACGGCCGCCGTCCCGCGGTGCGGGCGGGCCGCGGACGCCACCTGCCCGTGTGCCACCATGGGCGGGTGCCCCGTGGCGACGGACGACTGAACCACGACCTCCTGCCCGGCGAGAAGGGACCCCAGGACGCGTGCGGCGTCTTCGGGGTGTGGGCGCCGGGCGAGGAGGTGGCGAAGCTCACCTACTTCGGCCTGTACGCGCTGCAGCACCGCGGGCAGGAGTCGGCGGGCATCGCGACCTCCAACGGTGAGCAGCTGCTCGTCTACAAGGACATGGGCCTGGTCTCCCAGGTGTTCGACGAGGCGGCCCTCGGGGCGCTCACCGGGCACATCGCCATCGGCCACACGCGCTACTCGACGACCGGCGCGACCACGTGGGAGAACGCGCAGCCGACGCTCGGCCCGACGGCGGGCGGCACGGTCGCCCTCGGGCACAACGGGAACCTCACGAACACCACCGAGCTGCTCGAGCTGGTCGGCGAGCGCTACGGCGCGACGGGCCGGCGGGCCGTGGGCCGCTCGACGAGCGACACGGCGGTCCTGACCGCACTGCTCGCCGGGGACCCCGACCACACGCTGGAGGCGACGGCCCTCGAGGTCCTCCCGCGCCTCCGCGGCGCCTTCTCGCTGGTCTTCATGGACGAGCGGACGCTCTACGCCGCGCGCGACCCGCACGGCGTCCGCCCGCTCGTCCTCGGCCGTCTCGAGCGTGGCTGGGTCGTCGCCTCGGAGACCGCCGCGCTCGACATCGTCGGCGCCGCACTGGTGCGCGAGGTCGAGCCCGGGGAGATGGTCACGATCGACGGCGACGGGCTGCGCACCCGCCGGTTCGCCGAGGCGACGCCGCGCGGGTGCGCGTTCGAGTACATCTACCTCGCCCGCCCGGACACCACGATCGCCGGCCGGTCCACCCACGCCGCGCGCGTGGAGATGGGCCGCTCGCTGGCGCGCGAGCACCCGGTGGAGGCGGACATCGTCATCCCGGTCCCCGAGTCCGGCACCCCCGCCGCGATCGGCTACGCGGCGGAGTCGGGCATCCGCTACGCCCAGGGGCTGACGAAGAACGCCTACGTCGGGCGCACGTTCATCCAGCCGTCGCAGACTCTGCGGCAGCTCGGCATCCGGCTCAAGCTCAACCCGCTGCGCGAGGTCATCCGCGGGCAGCGGCTCGTGGTGGTCGACGACACCATCGTGCGCGGCAACACCCAGCGTGCCCTCGTCCGGATGCTGCGGGAGGCCGGGGCCGCCGAGGTGCACATCCGCATCTCCGCCCCGCCGGTCCAGTGGCCGTGCTTCTACGGCATCGACTTCGCCTCGCGCGCCGAGCTCATCGCCACCGGCCTGTCGGTGGAGGAGATCGGGCGCTCGATCGGCGCCGACTCGCTGGGCTACCTCTCGCTCGAGGGGATGATCGCCGCCACGGAGCAGCCGTCGTCGCGCCTGTGCACCGCCTGCTTCACCGGCGAGTACCCCATCGAGCTGCCCGCCTCGCACGCCCTCGGCAAGGACGTCCTGGAGATCACGCCCCTCGGCGCGCCCGAGGACGGGCTCTCGTCGCTGCTGCCGTCCGCGGGCGGCGCGGGGGCGCTGGAGCGGCCATGAGCGAGGAGATCACCTACGCCGGCGCCGGTGTGGACACGGCGGCGGGCGACCGTGCGGTCGAGCTCATGAAGCACGCCGTCCGGGCGACCCACGGCGACCGCGTCCTCGGCGGCGTCGGCGGCTTCGCGGGGCTCTACGACGCGGGGGCGCTCACGCGGTACCGCCGGCCCCTGCTCGCGACCTCGACCGACGGCGTCGGCACGAAGGTCGCGATCGCCCGCGCGATGGACGTCCACGACACCATCGGGCACGACCTCGTCGGCATGGTGGTGGACGACATCGTCGTCGTCGGCGCGGAGCCGCTGTTCATGACGGACTACATCGCCACGGGGCGGGTCGTGCCCGAGCGGATCGCCGCCGTCGTGCGCGGCATCGCCGAGGCCTGCCGGATGACGGGCACGGCGCTCGTCGGCGGCGAGACCGCGGAGCACCCCGGCCTGATGGCCCCCGACGAGTACGACCTCGCCGGCGCGGTGACCGGCGTGGTGGAGGCCGACGCCGTGCTCGGGCCGGACCGGGTACGGGCGGGCGACGTCCTCGTCGGGATGGCGTCCTCGGGCCTGCACGCCAACGGGTACTCGCTGGTGCGCGCGGTGGTGGCGGCCGCGGGCTGGGCGCTCGAGCGGCACGTCGAGGAGCTGGGCCGCACGCTCGGCGAGGAGCTCCTGGAGCCGACCCGGCTGTACGCGCGCCCGTGCCTCGAGCTCGCGGCGGACCCGGCCGCGCAGGTCCACGCGTTCAGCCACGTCACGGGCGGCGGGCTCGCGGCCAACCTGGCCCGGGTGCTGCCGCAGGGGCTGCTCGCCGAGGTCGACCGCTCCACCTGGCGGGTGCCGCCGGTGTTCTGGCTGCTCCAGGGGCTCGGGAACGTGCCCTGGGCCGACCTCGAGGGCACGCTCAACCTCGGGGTCGGCATGGTCGCGGTGGTCGGCCCCGACGGGGTCGCCCCGACCCTCGCCTCGCTGACGGCGTCCGGGGTGCCCGCCTGGGTGCTCGGGCGCGTGACGCACGACGACGACGCGCACGCGGCGCACCGCCTCGTCCGTGGGACGAAGGGCGTGCAGGGGGGCGCGGTCCTCCTGGAGGGGGACTACCGGACGGGGTGAGCCGCGGGCGGGCCGGGACGAGCCGTCAGCTCTCGTCCTCCGACCACTCGTCGTCCTCGTCCTCGTCGACGGACGTGCCGTTGTCCGTGGCGATGCCGCCGCCGGTCTTCAGCTCCTGCTCGAGGGCTCGGTAGTCCGTGGCAGGCGTGAAGTACTTCAGCTCACGGGCAACCTTGGTCTGCTTTGCCTTCTGACGGCCGCGCCCCATGGCATCGACCCCCTCTAACGTGGAAGCGGGGCGGCACCGTGCTCAGCACGTGCGGCCCCGGGGTGCTGGTTTCGTCGTGCAACGGTACATCGTCCGGCGCCCCGACGGCGAGCGGCCGTCGGCCGCGGGCGACGGGCACCCGGATCCACACCGTCCCCTCACGAGGTCTTCAAGTCGGCGGGATCCGGCGCGGCCCGAGATCATCCGCACGGATCGAGTGGTGGGAGCGCCCGCGGGCGTCCGATCCGCACGGAATCCGTGGAGTTGGCACGGTGGGAGCCTCGACACGCCGAAGTGTCCGTATGTGCGTAAGTTAGGTAAGCCTGTCACGATGGGTACGTCGGGCCCGAACCTGGGAAGCGAGGCCCGGCCTCGAAGGGAGGACCCCGTGAACCCACGTCAGAGCGAGTCCGAGACGCTGCTGACCCCGTCGGAGGTCGCCGCGCTGTTCCGGGTGGACCCGAAGACGGTCACCCGGTGGGCGAAGGCTGGGAAGATCTCCTCGATCCGCACTCTCGGCGGGCACCGCCGCTACCGCGAGTCCGAGGTCCGGCAGCTGCTGCGCGGTGTGCCGGAGCAGCGGGCGGACGCGGAGGTCTGAGGCACCGCCACCGCCGTGTCCGACGGCCGCCAGCCCGGTGTGGCCGGGCGCGGCCAGAATGGCCGGGTGGAGCGCACCTCGACCGACGCCGTCCGGCCCACCGTGCTCGACGCGCCCGGGGTCTCCCCGGGCGCGGTCGCGCGTGCCCGCCGCGCCACGACCCCTGACGGCGTCCCCGACCGCGAGGCCGCGTACCGGGCCGTCGCCTCGCGCGACCCGCGCTTCGACGGGCGCCTGTTCGTCGGGGTGCTGAGCACGGGCGTGTACTGCCGCCCCTCCTGCCCGTCCCGGACCCCCCGGCCCGAGAACTGCGTCTACCACCGCACCGCCGCCGCCTGCGTGGCGGCCGGCTTCAGGGCGTGCCGCCGGTGCCGTCCCGACGCGCAGCCGGGCACGCGGGACTGGGACCTCGACGCGGACCTGGCCGGGCG
>JAEZAR010000328.1 GCA_023430425.1 Actinomycetes bacterium
CCCCCCGTCAGCCCGACGCGCAGCACACCGCGCTCGAGATGGACGCCGTCCTCGTGCACCGGCACCCGACCAGCGTACGCGTCGCCGACGCGACCGGCCGCGTCACCGCCGCGCGGGCTCCGACGCCCCCGCGACGCGCCCCTCCGGGTCGTGGTGCTGCGGGACCTCAGTTGCCGGTGAGCTTCTCGCGGAGCGCCGCGAGCGCCTCGTCGGACGCCAGCGTGCCGGCGACCTCGGCCGGCGGCGCCGAGGAGTACGTGCTGGGCGCGTCCTCGGACGACCCGCTCGCGGCCTCGGAGTCGGCCCGCTGGGCCTCGGCGACCTGCTTCTTGTGGGCCTCCCAGCGCTCGTGGGCGGCGGCGTACTGCGCCTCCCACTCCTCGCGCTGCTTCTCGTACCCGGGGAGCCACTCGTTGGTCTCGGGGTCGAAGCCCTCGGGGTACTTGTAGTTGCCCTTCTCGTCGTACTCCGCCGCCATCCCGTACAGGGCGGGGTCGAAGTCCTCGCTCGCCGGGTCGACGCCCTCGTTCGCCTGCTTGAGCGACAGGGAGATCCGGCGACGCTCCAGGTCGATGTCGATGACCTTGACGAACGTCTCGTCACCGACGTTGACCACCTGCTCGGGCAGCTCGACGTGACGCTGGGCGAGCTCGGAGATGTGCACCAGGCCCTCGATGCCGTCCTCGACGCGCACGAACGCGCCGAAGGGCACGAGCTTGGTGACCTTGCCCGGCACGACCTGGCCGATGGCGTGCGTCCGGGCGAACGCCTGCCACGGGTCCTCCTGCGTCGCCTTCAGCGACAGCGAGACGCGCTCGCGGTCGAAGTCGACGTCCAGCACCTCGACCGTGACCTCCTGGCCGACCTCGACGACCTCGGACGGGTGGTCGATGTGCTTCCACGACAGCTCGGAGACGTGCACGAGACCGTCGACGCCGCCGAGGTCCACGAACGCACCGAAGTTGACGATCGAGGACACGACGCCCGGGCGGACCTGGCCCTTCTGCAGGGTCTGCAGGAAGGTGGAGCGCACCTCGGACTGGGTCTGCTCGAGCCACGCGCGCCGGGACAGGACCACGTTGTTGCGGTTCTTGTCCAGCTCGATGATCTTCGCCTCGATCTCCTTGCCGACGTACGGCTGGAGGTCGCGCACGCGGCGCATCTCCACGAGAGAGGCCGGGAGGAAGCCACGGAGGCCGATGTCGAGGATGAGGCCGCCCTTGACGACCTCGATGACGGTGCCGGTGACGACGCCGTCCTCCTCCTTGATCCGCTCGATCGTGCCCCAGGCGCGCTCGTACTGGGCGCGCTTCTTGGACAGGATCAGGCGACCCTCCTTGTCCTCCTTCTGCAGGACGAGGGCCTCGACGACGTCCCCGACCTTGACGACCTCGTCAGGATCGATGTCGTGCTTGATCGAGAGCTCGCGCGACGGGATGACGCCCTCGGTCTTGTAGCCGATGTCGAGCAGGACCTCGTCGCGGTCGACCTTGACGATGGTTCCCTCGACGATGTCGCCGTCGTTGAAGTACTTGATGGTCGCGTCGATCGCGGCGAGGAGGTCCTCGCTCGAGCCGATGTCGTTGACGGCGACCTGCGGCGCTGCGGGCCGCGTGGTGGAGATGGTCATTGAGTCGTGAGCTCCGATGCGGACAGGGAGTAGTGCGGACAGGGTGGTGGTGCGCGCCGGGCCGTGACCCGGACGTGGTGCCTGCGGCGAGGTGGTGCCGTGGTGCTGGGGCGACCCGTGCGGTCGCGGCGGCGCGGCCCCGCCCGTCCCCCGCGGCGACCTGCCGCAGGCGGGCAGCCGGGGAAGCACAGGAGGGATGCCCGCAGCGGGGTGGTGCATGCGAAACGATGCCGACCCCGACTCGAGACGTGCTACGCCGCCGACAATCCTAGGTGGCCGTGCAAGGGACGGTCAAAGGCGCCCGTGCTGGCCCGTGCCGCCGGCACCTCGCCGCGCGCCCGGTCGGCTCAGGCGAGCACGCGGGCGGCCCGGAGGAGGTCGAGCGGGACGCGCTTGACCTTGCCCGCCATCTCGGCGAAGGGCACCAGGACGACGTCGTCGCCGCGCAGGCCGGTCATCACGCTGGACCGGCCCTCCTCCAGGGCGTCGACGGCGGCCACTCCGAACCGGCTGCCCAGGATCCGGTCGGTCGGGGTGGGCGAGCCGCCGCGCTGCACGTGGCCGAGGATCGTGACCCGCGTCTCGAACCCCGTGCGCTCCTCGATCTCCGCGGCGACCCGCTCGCTCGCCGACCCGGCCACGATCTCCCCCTTGGGACCGAGCTGGGTCTCGAACGACATGCCGGAGCCCTCCCGGGGGATCGCGCCCTCCGCCACGACGACGATCGAGAAGGACGCGTGGGCGCGGTGCCGGTGACGCAGGAAGCGCACCACCTGGTCGATGTCGAAGGGCTCCTCCGGCGCGAGCACGATCTCGGCGCCGCCCGCGATGCCCGCGTTGACGGCGATCCAGCCGGCGTGCCGTCCCATCACCTCCACCACCATCACCCGGTTGTGGCTCTCCGCCGTGGTGTGCAGGCGGTCGATCGCCTCGGTGGCGATGTTGACGGCCGTGTGGAACCCGACCGACAGGTCGGTGCCCTCGACGTCGTTGTCGATCGTCTTGGGGATCCCGACGAGCCGCACGCCCGCCTCGGCCACGAGGCTCGCCGCGTGCAGCGTGCCGTCGCCGCCCACGCAGATCACCGCGTCGATCCGCTCCGCCTCGAGGGTCGCGAGGACCGCCTCGACGCCTCCCTCGTTGCGGTGCGGGTGGTACCTGTCGGTGCCGAGCAGGGTGCCGCCGACCGGGAGCACGTTGCGGATGTCCTGCCGCCCCACCTGGACGACCGCGCCGTCCACCACGCCGCGCCAGCCGTTGCGGAAGCCGACGATGGTGTGGCCGTACGTCCCCATCCCGTGCTTGACCACCGCACGGATGACCGCGTTCAGACCCGGGACGTCGCCGCCCCCGGTGAGCAGCCCGACGCGCACGCTGTGCCCTCCCTCGTCGCTGCCGGGTCCCACGACGGCCCGGCGTCGTCCCACCCTAGCGACGGCTGACAGGATGACCGGCGAGGAGGAGACCATGGCGGAGACGGAGCGGGGGCCCGCGCGGTTCGCCGGCTTCGCCGCCGGGGTGCCGGGGACGGCGGAGGCCGGGCGGCGCTGGTGGGACGCCAACGCCGGGGAGTACCTCGCCGAGCACGGCGACTTCCTGGGGCCGGCCGACTTCCGGTGGTGCCCCGAGGGGCTGCGCGAGGAGGACGCGGGCCTGCTGGGCGACGTCACAGGTCGGCGGGTCCTGGAGGTCGGCGCCGGCGCGGCACAGTGCGCCCGGTGGCTCGCGGGG
>JAEZAR010000054.1 GCA_023430425.1 Actinomycetes bacterium
TTGTTTACCTGGGCAATTTCATTGGCTCGGCGCTGACTGCAATGCTGATGGTAACTGCAAAACAATACGTCTCTGGCGGCGGCGCTGTCGGCGAGATGGCGCTCAAGATTGCGGCTTCGAAGGTGAACCTGGGGTTTGCCCAGGCCGTGGCGCTGGGCATTTTGTGTAATGCGCTGGTGTGCCTCGCTGTCTGGCTTACCTACAGTGGGCGCAGCACAACGGATAAAATCTTCGCCATCCTTTTCCCGGTTACGGCCTTTGTGGCGGCTGGGTTTGAGCACAGTGTCGCCAATATGTACTTTATCCCATACGCTCTGTTCATCCAGCAGTTCGACCCGGCGTTTGTCGCTTCGCTCGGTGGGGCAGTGCATCTGGAGGGGCTGACATGGGGGGCTTTCTTGCTCAAGAATCTGCTGCCGGTGACCATCGGCAACATGATCGGCGGCTCGCTGATGGTTGGCGCAGTCTATTGGCTGGTGTACCTCGCCGACATCCGCAACCCAGAACAGCGGGTAGAAGTTCTGGCGCCCCAAGCGGTTCCCCTTGACCCAAAAGGCAAAATTTGAGATAATAGGAACAATCGAATATACTTCGGAACGGCAGTGACGGAGGAAAGTAGCCCGGCGAAAGCCGCCAGAGAAGCGAGGGCGCTGAAGAGCGCAGCTGGAACCCTCGCCCAGTGGAAACCGGTTGAAGTTCCCTCCCGAGCCGCTCAAGTCAAAGACGCAGATATTTCATCTGCTTCCGTGTAGCTTGAGCCGCGAGCCAGGCGTTATCAGGGCAGCCGATTATCAAAGCAAACGTATTCTTGCTTTTGCAGCGACGTCGGATCGAGTGGGCCGTAAATGCGGCCAACCGGGGTGGTACCGCGGGTCAATTTGTCCCGTCCCTATTGGGGCGGGATTTTTTGTTTAACATTTTACGGCTGCTCTCATAGCCGCCGGAAACATAGAAAAGTGATTGTATTGTTGGTGTATCAGGGGTACTTAGTACCCCTGATACACCAACAATACAATCACAACAACCTTCTTGGAGGAAGAATGACCGAGCAAGTAGATCTTTTGAAACAGTTGGATGAAGTCCAGCAGAAGGCATTGACCGAGCTGGAATCAGCCAACGACGAAGCCCGTTTGGACGCGTGGCGGATTGCTTACCTGGGCCGCAGCTCAGACGTAATGCAGGCCTTTAGCAAGCTGGGCCAGGCGCCCAAAGAGCTGCGCCCGCAGATCGGCCAGTCCGCCAACCGCGTTAAGCAGGCGCTCGAAACCGCGCTGGCGGAACGCAGCCAGGTGGTAAAGGAAAGCGCGCTCAAACGCTCGATCGAATCCGAGCGGTTGGACGTGACCATGCCGGGCCGCCTGCCCAGCCTGGGCCGCGCCCACGTCGTCTCGCAGGCGATGCGCGAGGTCTGCCGCATCTTTGCCGATATGGGCTTCCAGATCTACCGCTCGCCCGAAGTTGAAACGGACGAGTACAACTTCGGCCTGCTCAATATCCCCGAGCATCACCCGGCACGCGATATGTGGGACACGTTCCACACCACCCAGCCGGGGATCATCCTGCGCACCCATACTTCGCCGGGGCAGGTTCGTTTCATGCGCAAAGAAGCGCCCGAACCGATCCGCGTGATCGTGCCGGGCATGGTGTTCCGTTACGAGCAGACCGATGCGACGCACGAAAGCCAGTTCAACCAGGTGGAAGGGCTGGTGGTCGGTGAGGATGTGACCATGGGCGACCTGAAGGGCACGCTCAACGACTTCTACCGCCGCATGTTCGGCGAGCACGTCCACACGCGCTTCCGTCCCTCGTACTTCCCGTTCACCGAGCCGAGCGCCGAGATGGACGTGGAGTGCTTCATGTGCGGCGGCAAAGGCTGCGGCGTGTGCAAGGGCTCCGGCTGGCTGGAGATCCTCGGCTGTGGCATGGTTCACCCGATTGTGCTGGAGAACGGCGGTTACGATCCGCGCAAGTACTCGGGCTTCGCCTTCGGTATGGGCCCAGAGCGCGTGGCGATGATGCGCTACCGCATCGGCGATATCCGCTATCTCTTCAGCAATGACGTGCGATTCCTGGAGCAGTTCTAATGAAAATACCACTTTCCTGGTTGAAAGAATACGTTGATATCGACCTCTCGCCGGTGGAGCTGGCCCGCGTGCTGACCATGGCCGGGCTGGAGATCGAAGAAATCCGGCAGGTGGGGCTTGCGGTGGAAGTGCCCGCCGGGGAGCAGAGCGAGTTCACCATCAGCGGCATTAGCTGGGCGCCGGATAAGATCGTTGTGGCGCAGATTGATGAGGTGCAGCCGCACCCCAACGCCGACCGACTGACCCTGTGCAAGCTGCAAGATGGGCAGACGGAGCACCTGGTGCTGACCGGCGCGCCCAACCTGTTCCAATATAAAGGCACTGGCCCGCTGCCCAAGCCGCTCAAAGTGGCGTATGCCAAAGAAGGCGCGCGCATCTACGATGGCCACCAGCCGGGGCAGGTGCTCACCACGCTCAAGC
>JAEZAR010000203.1 GCA_023430425.1 Actinomycetes bacterium
CCGGTGGGCGGAGCGGGCCGCCCAGGAGCTGCGCGCCTCGGGCGAGACGGCGCGGCGTCGGGACGCGGACGCCGGTGCGTCGGGCGCCGCGGCGCTGACGCCCACGGAGCTGGAGGTGGCCCGCCTCGTCGCCCGTGGGCTGCCCACGCGCGACGTCGCCGCACGGCTGTTCGTCAGCCCGCGCACGATCGACTTCCACCTGCGCAACGTCTTCGCCAAGCTCGGGGTGACCTCGCGGGTGGAGCTCGCGCACGTGCCGCTGGGCTGACCCTGCACCCCCCGGCCCGCGGGCCCGCTCAGCGCCGTCGGCCCGACCGGCGCCCGGGCCGACGGCGGGTGGCGGCGAGGTGCAGCTCCGCGAGCATCCGCTCGTGCTCGACGCGGTGCAGGCCCAGGGTGTCGAAGGCGGAACCGCCCGGACGGGTGGTGCCGGCGGTCCGGGGGGCGGTGACGCGGGTCATGGCGGTCTCCTCGATGTGCGGTGGGGCCGCCCGGTGCGGGCCCTGCACCGAGACTCGCGGGGCCGGCCACCGGCTCGCGCCGGCGAGATCGCCGGGATCGGCTCCGGCTACGCCACCGACGCGGGCGCCCCGCTCGGGTGCAGGAGCTGGCTGACCGTCGCGAAGGCGTCCGGCTCCACCGAGTACCAGGTCTGGCGGCCGGCATGCTCGCGCCGCAGGAACCCCACCTGGTGCAGCAGGCCGAGGTGGTGACTCACCGTGGGCTGCGCGACGTCCAGGCGCTCGACCAGGTCGCGGGTGAGGGCGCGGCCCCCCGGTGAGGACCGGATGAGGCTGATGATGCGGAGGCGGGTGGGCTCGGCGAGGACCCGGAGGGCGCCGGCGAGGTCGACCGAGTCCTGCTCGGGGAGCTCCCCGCCGAGAACCGGCGAGCAGCAGAGGGCCTGCACGGGCGGGACCGTCGTCGTCATCTTGACCTCCTATCGACATCAGTCTATCTTATCGACTGTCATCAATATATTGATGGATGTCGATACGAGGAGACGGCCATGGACGGGCTGTGGGACCTGCTGGGCAGGGTCGCGGGGGACGTGGCGGCGACGGTTGCGCACAACTGGCCGTTCCTGCTGATGAGCGTGGTCGCGGCGTCGGTGATCCAGGTGTACGTGGGCACCGACCGGCTGGCGGGATGGCTCCGCGGGCGGCGGGCCCGCGCCGTCGTCGGAGCCGTCGGACTCGGTGCGCTCACGCCGTTCTGCTCGTGCGGGACGACGGCCGTCGTCCTGGGCGCGATGGCCTCCGCCGTGCCCTGGGCCCCCCTCGTGGCGTTCATGGTCTCCTCGCCGCTGACGAGCCCCTCGGAGTACGTCCTGTCGGTCGGGCTCTTCGGACCCGCCTTCGCGACGACGTTCTTCGTCGCCGCGATCGTCATCGGGCTGGCGGCCGGGGCGGTGACGACCTGGATCGAGCGCTCCGGTGTCCTCGACGGCCAGGCCCGGATCCGGACGCCGGGCCGGTCCGCGGAGCCGGCGCGCGGGGATCTCGCGCGTGCGACCTCAGCTCCGGCGGGGCCGAGCCCGAGCACCCCGGCCACGTCGGCCGCCCCACGGGGCACGGCCCTCGCGGTGCTCGAGGGGCCTACGACGTGCTGCACCGCGGAACCCGACGTCCCGGGGACGGCCGGCGAGACCGACGCCTCGACCTGCCGGACCGCCTGCGGCCCGGGTCCGGACGACGCCGCGGTCGCGGACGTCCCCGACCGCCGCCGCCTGCTCGCAGCCGCCATCGCCGCCAACGCGCGGCGCCTGGCCGCCTACTTCCTCGGCTTCGCCGCACTCGGCTACCTGCTCATCGAGCTGATCCCGACGCAGGTGCTCACCACCCACCTCGGCGGAGGCTCGTGGTGGTCGGTCCCGCTGGCCGCGACGCTCGGCGTCCCCGTCTACCTGAGCACCGAGGGGTCGCTGCCGCTGGTCGCCTCGCTCATGGACGGCGGGATGGGGCCGGGCGCCGCCCTCGCGTTCCTCGTCACCGGCGCGGGCACGAGCGTGGGCGCCCTCATCGGGATGCTCGTCATCGCGCGGTGGCGGGTCGTCGCCCTCGTGGTCGCGTCGTTGTGGGTCGGCGCGCTGGTGCTCGGCTACCTCGCACCGCTGTGGCTGTAGGTGCGCCGCTGCTCCCGGGGTCGCCCTGGGCGGCGCGGGACCCGCCCGACCGGGTCTGGCAGGCCGGGGCGGACCCGCGGGCGTCGGCCACTAGGGTGCGGGGTCGTGGACCGGACAGCCGCCGTCGTCGCCTGCGCCCTCCTCGTGGGGCTCGCCGTGTTCCAGCTGGCGCTCGCCCTCGGCGCGCCGTGGGGACGCTTCGCCTGGGGTGGGCAGCACGAGCGTGAGCTGCCGACCCGGCTCCGCGTCGGCAGCGCGGTGTCGATCGTGCTGTACGCCCTGTTCGCCGTCGTGCTGCTGGACCGGGCGGAGGTCGTCGACGTCCTGCCCGACGGCCTCTCGCGCGTCGCCGCGTGGGTCCTGCTCGCGTACCTCACCCTCGGGGTCGTGGTGAACGGCATCTCCCGCAGCCGGCCCGAGAGGTACGTGATGACACCGGTGACGCTGGTCCTCGCGGTGTGCACGCTGCTCGTCGCCCTCGCCTGAGGCCGCCGGCCGGCCGGCCGCCTCGCCTGAGGC
>JAEZAR010000341.1 GCA_023430425.1 Actinomycetes bacterium
GTCGCCGACGGCGCCGGCGAGCGGGCGACGGGCGAGCTGGCGCGGCCCGAGACGCAGGAACGGCTCGTCCGGATGGCCGAGCGCCAGTCGGTCCGAGAGTTCAGCGCGGCCGCCGCACGCCTCGTCGCGTCGTTCGACCCGGCGGACCTCGAGCGGACGGCGGAGGCCCAGCGGCGCGAGCGCTTCTTCGTGATGTCGCGCCGGCCCGAGGGCACCTTCCTGCGCGGGCGCCTGGACCACGTCGCGGCCGAGGTGCTGCGGACGGCGATCGCCGCCGTCGGGCAGGCTCCCGACGCCGACCGGAGCAAGCAGCAGGCGGACGCCGACGCGCTCGTCGCCCTCGCGGAGCGGGCGACCGCGGGGACCGCCGGAGTGCGGGCCCGCCGCGTCTCCGCCGGCGGGACGCTCCTGCCCGACGCCGAGCAGGACGCGGCGGACAGGCGCGTCTCGGGCACCTCGGTGCGGCCGACGGTCTCGATCCTCGTGCCCGCCGACACGTTCGCCGAGCTCCAGCGCGTCCAGCTGCACCGGGACGCCGGGCGTCCCGGGGAGCAGTGGCAGCCCGTCGAGCCGGCGTCCCTCGAGGACGGTACGCCCGTGGCCATGTCGGAGCTCGCGAGAGTGCTCTGCGACAGCGAGGTCGGCCGGATCGTCATCTCGGCCGAGGGCGTCCCCATGGACCTCGGCCGCACGGAGCGCCTCTACTCTGGCCAGCAGCGTCGGGCGGTGATCGTCCGGGACCGCGCCTGCGCGTGGAACGGGTGCGACGTCCCGGCCGCGTACGCCGAGGTCCACCACATCCGCTGGTGGGACCGCCATCGTGGGCGGACGTCGGTCGAGAACGGGGTGCTGCTCTGCTCGCACCACCACCACGTGGTGCACCGGCTCGACCTGGACGTCGTCCGCCTGGGCCGCCCACCGAGGTCGGGCTTCATGCTGGGCGAACCCGTCCGCTACGTCTTCCGACGCCGGGACGGGCGGGTCGTCGACGCTCCTCAGGGCGCGGGTGGTCCACCGGGGTCCGGTCCGGCGGCGGGGCCTCCCGGCGCCGCCGGTCCTCCGGAGGTGGGTCCACCGGCGGCCGGTCGAACGGGCGCGGCCGACGGCGCGGTGGGCGGTCCCCCCGATGACGGGCGGGCGGGGCAAGCCGAGGTGGCGGACCTTCTCCTGGTGGCGGGCTGAAGGGACCGCGTGTGGGCTGAAGGGACCGCGGGCGGGGCTGGGCGAGGCGGCGACTGGGCGAGGAGGCGGCTGGTGGCGGCAGGGGGCTCACTCTGGGCGGAGGCGACGGGCGCGCCACACCACGGCGAGCGCGGGGTCGCCCGTCGGGCTCGGCTCCACGCGCTCGACGGCGTAGCCCGCACGCTCGTAGAACTCCCCCGCCCGGGCATTGGCGGCGAAGTGCTCGATGCACAGGCGCTCGGCGTCCTCGGGCAGACGCTCGACGACCTCGCGCAGGAGCTGCAGCCCCAGACCCCTGCCACGGTACGCAGGGTGCACGTAGAGCTTGTAGACCACGTGGTCCGCGCCGCTGCGACCGTGCTGCGCGACGCCCACGATCTCGGGACCGTCGGGCACCGGCTCCCGACGGCCGGTCACGGGCTCGCGACCGGTGGACGCGGTGTGGGGGCCGCCGGCGCCGTCCGGGGTCTCCGCGACCACCACGAGGCCGGCCTCGACGGCCGCGGAGATCGCGGCGGGGCTCCACCAGTGACGAACCTGGTCCGCCGCCGCCTGCGCGCCGAGGAGGGGCGTGTAGTGCGGTGGGATGTGCAGCTCGCCGAACCGGCAGATCGCGGCGACGTCGTCGAGCGCCGCGTCCCGCACCGCGACCCGGGGCCAGTCATCCACGCGCCCATCCCACCGCACCCGGCCTGCGGTCGCGACCCCCACCAGTCCCGCCCCGAGCAGGACGGCGTCGCGGCGGCGCCGCGCCACGATCTCACCCACGTCCGGAGGTCACCGACGCCGGCTCGACCCGATGAGTTCCGGTGCCCGCGCGGGTCGGTTCCGGTGCGCGCTCGACCAGCCCACGACGACGGGAGACCGGCGATGACGACCGCACCCGCCCCGACGGGAGACCGGCGATGACGACCGCACCCGCCCCGACAGGAGACCCACGATGACGACCGCACCCGCCCCGACCGGCAGGACCCTCGACGTCCCCGGCGCCACGCTCGCCTACGACGTGCACGGCCCCGAGCCGGCGCGCGGCGGAGCGCGGCCCCTGCTGCTCATCGGCCAGCCGATGACCGCGGAGGGGTTCGGCACCCTGGCGTCGCACTTCGCCGACCGCCCCGTGATCACCTACGACCCGCGTGGTCTGGGCCGATCCACCCGGCACGACGGCGCCGCCGAGCACCGCCCCGAGCAGCAGGCGGACGACCTGCACCTGCTCATCGAGCACCTCGGCGCGGGTCCCGTGGACGTCTTCGGCAGCAGCGGCGGCGCCGTGACCGGCCTGGCCCTGGTGGCGAGGCACCCCGACGACGTCACCACGCTCGTCGCGCACGAGCCCCCCGTGCTGTCGATGCTGCCCGACGCCGACGCGGTCCTCGCCGCGAGCCGACGCGTCACGGCGACGTACCACGAGCGCGGCTGGGGCGCCGGCATGGCGGCGTTCATCGCGATGACCTCCGTCGAGGGCGGCCTGTCTGCGGACTTCGTGCTCGACGTGCCGGACCCCACGGTGTTCGGGCTGCCCGCCGAGGACGACGGCTCGCGGGACGACCCCCTGCTGTCGGGGGCTTCCGCCCCTGTGACCGCGTACTCGCCGGACCCGGCCGGGCTCGCCGCGGCGCCCACGCGCGTCGTCGTCGCCGTCGGTGCCGCCAGCGGCACCGGCATGACCGCACGCGCGACGGTCGCCCTCGCCACGGCGCTCGGCCTCCCGGTCACCGAGTTCCCGGGGGACCACGGGGGCTTCCTCGGCGGCGAGTTCGGTCAGATGGGCGAGCCCGACGCGTTCGCCGCGCGCCTGCGGCAGGTGCTGGCGGAGTGAGCCGACCGGCGGTCACCGGGGCGCTGCGAGCGCCCCCGCGCCCGCGTGGAACACTCCCCGCATGGCCTCGGTCATGCTCACCGCGATGCCCTTCGCCGGGCACGCGCGGCCGATCCGCGCCGTGGCGGGCGAGCTGGTCCGCCGCGGCCACGACGTGCGCGTGTACACGGGACGGTCGTACGGACCCCTGTTCGCGGAGGTAGGGGCACGCCCGGTGCCCTGGGGTGTGGCGCCGGACTTCGACGAGCGCGACTACGCGGCGACGTTCCCGCGGATGCGCGAGCGCAAGGGCTTCCGGCAGGTGCTGGTCAACCTCGAGGACCTCTTCCTCGGCACCGCGCCGGCGCAGGCCACCGACCTCCTCGCCGAGCACGCGCGCGAGCCCTGGGACCTGCTCGCGGGCGACCCGATGGCGCTGGGCACCCGGTTCGCGGCGGAGCACCTCCGGTGCCGGTGGGCGACGGTGTCCCCCGTCGCCGTGTGGCTGCCGGGGAAGGGGATCCCACCCACGGGTCTGGGGCTCACCCCGGCCAGGGGCGTCGCGGGACGGGTGCGCGACGCGGTCCTGGGCACCGTGACGCGCGCGGGCACCCAGGCCCTCGTGCGCCGCTACCGGCACGTGCGTCGCGACGCCGGCCTGCCGCCCGACGACGCGACCTTCGCGGGCATCTGGTACTCACCGCAGCTGGTGGTCGCCGCCGGGTCGCCCGGCATCGACTACCCGCGGACGGACCTGCCCGGTCACATCCGGTTCGTCGGCGACCTCACCGACGACGGCGCGCCGCTCCCGGTCGCGGCACCGCCCTGGTGGGACGAGGTCGAGCGGGCCCACGTCCCCGTGGTGCACGTCACCCAGGGCACGGCCAACGTCGACCCCCGAGACCTCGTCGTCCCCACTCTCGAGGCCCTCGCCGAGGAGGACGTGCTCGTCGTCGTCGGGCTGGGGCACCGCGCCGACCCCCTGGGCGAGCTGCCCGCGAACGCACGCGCCGCCCCGATGCTCCCCTACCCGCGGCTCCTGCCGCGGACCTCGGTGATGATCACCAACGGAGGCTACGGCGGCGTCCTGCAGGCGCTGCGCCACGACGTCCCCCTGGTGGTGGCGGGGGGCGACCTCGACAAGCCGGAGGTCGCGGCCCGCGTGGCGTGGCACGGCGCCGGCGTCGACCTGCGCACCGGCACCCCCCGGCCGGCGGCGATCCGCGCGGCGTACCGCAGGGTCGCCGCCGACCCCGCCTTCCGGGCC
>JAEZAR010000356.1 GCA_023430425.1 Actinomycetes bacterium
GTGCCGCTCCGGCGCGGGGCGGCGCTCCGGCGCGGGGCGGTGCCGGGCGCGGCGGACCCGTCCGGGGCGGCGAGGGCGTCGTCGCGCGGTACGACGCCGACCGCGGCTTCGGGTTCACCACGCCCGACGCCGGGGGCGACGACCTGTTCGTGCACGCGTCCGTCGTCCGCGACCCCGAGCCGCTGCACCCGGGCGACCGGGTCCGCTACGCCGTCCGGCAGAGCGACCGCGGCCCGCAGGCCGACCGCGTGGAGCGCCTGGGGTAGTCCCGCCGGCGCGGACCCCGAGCCCCCGCACGCCAGCGTCGAACGCGTCCTGCACGGACCGCTCACGGGGCGTCGACGTCGGCGGCGGGGTCGTAGAAGTCGGCGGTGTCGGGTGGTGGGTGGCGGACGGGCGCCAGGTGCACCGCAGTGTCGTCGTCCAGGCCGGTCTCCCGGTCCTGCCCGACGAGGACGACGAGGTCGACGTCGTCACCCAGCTCGACCCCCTCGGCCCGGCGGGCGGCGACCTTGAGGGGGACGAGGAACCCGCCGTCCTTCGGGAAGATCGACGTCGTGAAGGTCGTGGCGCCGAGCGTGACGGTCGCCGGGATGCACCCCCAGCCGTAGGTGAGGTCCGCGGCCACGTCCCGCAGCCGTTCGGCCTCGGCCTCGGGCAGCGCCACGAAGTGGTGCGGCGCCGGGCCCCGCCACCAGACCACCTCGCCGCCGAACCGCAGCTCCATGCGCCCAGGATCGCAGGACCGCGGCCAGGCACTCCGGTTGAGTCGCCTGGACTCAACTTCGGCGTCGTGGACTTGCGATCGATGGCGTCCGACCGCAGACTTGAGCGCAGCAGACTCAACACAGGCTGGAAGAGAGGCACCACTCATGGCACGAGCCGTCGGCATCGACCTCGGCACCACCAACTCCTGCGTCGCTGTCCTCGAGGGCGGCGAGCCCACCGTCATCGCCAACGCCGAGGGCGCGCGCACCACGCCGTCGGTCGTCGCGTTCTCCAAGGCGGGCGAGGTGCTCGTCGGCGAGATCGCCAAGCGCCAGGCGGTCACGAACGTCGACCGGACCATCACCTCCGTCAAGCGCCACATGGGCACCGACTGGGACGTCGCCGTCGACGACAAGACCTACACGGCGCAGGAGATCTCGGCGCGCGTGCTCGGCAAGCTCAAGCGCGACGCCGAGCAGTACCTGGGCGAGCCGGTGACCGACGCCGTCATCACCGTGCCCGCCTACTTCAACGACGCCCAGCGCCAGGCCACCAAGGACGCCGGCCAGATCGCCGGCCTCAACGTGCTGCGGATCATCAACGAGCCCACCGCTGCCGCGCTCGCCTACGGCCTGGACAAGGGCAAGGAGGACGAGCTGATCCTCGTCTTCGACCTCGGTGGCGGCACCTTCGACGTCTCGCTGCTCGAGGTCGGCAAGGACGAGGACGGCTTCTCCACCATCCAGGTCCGCGCGACGTCCGGCGACAACCACCTCGGCGGCGACGACTGGGACGCCCGCGTCGTGGAGCACCTGATCAAGGAGGTCAAGAACACCTCCGGCGTCGACCTGTCCAAGGACAAGATCGCGCTCCAGCGCCTCCGCGAGGCCGCCGAGCAGGCGAAGAAGGAGCTGTCCTCGGCCACGTCGACCACGATCTCCATGCAGTACCTGTCGATGAGCGAGAACGGCCCCATCCACCTCGACACCAAGCTCACCCGGGCCCAGTTCGAGCAGATGACGGCCGACCTCCTCGAGCGCACGAAGGCCCCGTTCCACGCGGTCATCCGCGACGCCGGCATCCAGCTCTCCGACATCGACCACGTCGTCCTCGTGGGCGGTTCCACGCGCATGCCCGCCGTGGCCGACGTCGTGCGCGAGCTCACCGGCGGCCGCGAGCCCAACAAGGGCGTCAACCCCGACGAGGTCGTCGCCGTCGGCGCCGCGCTGCAGGCCGGCGTGATCAAGGGCGAGCGCAAGGACGTCCTGCTCATCGACGTCACCCCGCTCTCGCTCGGCATCGAGACCAAGGGCGGCGTGATGACGCGGCTCATCGAGCGCAACACGGCCATCCCGACGAAGCGGAGCGAGATCTTCTCCACCGCCGAGGACAACCAGCCGTCCGTGCTCATCCAGGTGTTCCAGGGCGAGCGCGAGTTCGCGCGGGACAACAAGCCGCTCGGCACGTTCGAGCTCACCGGGATCGCCCCGGCGCCCCGTGGGATGCCGCAGATCGAGGTCACGTTCGACATCGACGCGAACGGCATCGTGCACGTGTCGGCGAAGGACCGCGGCACGGGCAAGGAGCAGTCGATGACGATCACCGGCGGCTCCGCGCTGCCGAAGGAGGACATCGACCGCATGATCAAGGAGGCCGAGGCCCACGCGGCGGAGGACAAGAAGCGGCGCGAGGAGGCCGAGGTCCGCAACCAGGCGGAGACCCTCGTCTACTCGACCGAGAAGGTCCTCGCCGACAACGGCGACAAGGTCCCCGAGGACGTGCGCACGCAGGTGCAGTCCGCCGTGGCCGAGCTGCGGACCGCGCTCGAGGGCACCGACGTCGAGCAGGTCAAGGCGAAGCAGGCCGCCCTGTCCGCCGTCGCGCAGAAGATCGGCGAGGCGATCTACGCCGCCGACGCCGCGGGTGCCGCGGGTGCTGCGGGTGCGGGTGCTGCCGGTGCTGCGGGTGCAGCAGGTGACGGGGCGGGGGGCGCGCAGGGCGCCGAGGACGACGTCGTCGACGCCGAGATCGTGGACGAGGACGAGCAGAAGTGACGGGTCACCACGAGCACCACGCGCACCGCGCGAGCGGCGCCGGCGGCGCGCCCGACGACGACCCCACGGCCGTCCGGTTCACCGACAAGCGGCGCATCGACCCCACCACGGGGACGGTGCGTCAGCCGCCGGCGGCCGCCCAGCCCGCGGCCGACGACGTCGCCGGTCCGCACGGCGACCCGCTCGGCGGGGGGCCCGGC
>JAEZAR010000364.1 GCA_023430425.1 Actinomycetes bacterium
GACCTGCCCCGCGCCGTCGCCGCGCTGGCCGCGGCCGGCCACACCCGGGTGCTGACGGAGGGCGGCCCCCGCCTGCTCCGCGACCTGCTCGCCGCCGGGCTCGTGGACGAGCTCTGCCTGACCTGGAGCCCGCTGCTCGTCGGCGAGGGGAGGCGCCTGCTCGGCGGTGCGCTCGACCCGCCGCTCGCCGCCCGGCCCGCGCTCCTGCTGCACGCCCAGGGGACGCTGCTCGGCCGGTGGCTGCTGCGCCCCGCCGACGGCCCCGCCGACGCGAACACCCCGGCGTCGGCCGATACCCTCGACGGGTGAGCGAGATCGTCGTCGTCCTCACCGAGGACGCCCTGTCCGACGCCGACGTGGAGCACGTCAGGGGGCTGCACGCCGGGCGCGACGTGACCTACCACGTCCTCGTGCCCGCCGACACCGAGCAGAACATGCTCGCGTCCCTCGTGGACCACCTGAGCATGGGCGAGCTGCGGGAGGCGCTCGACGCCGCCCTCGGTCGCGAGCCCGAGCCGGCCGAGGCACGGCGCAGCGCCGAGGAGAGCCTTGCCGGGTCGCTCGCCCTGCTCGCGGCAGCCGGCGCGACCGCCGACGGCGCGGTCGTCGCCGACGACCCCCTGCCCGCCCTGCGGGCGGTGGTCGCCGACCGCGAGGTGAGCGAGATCGTCGTCGTCACGCTGCCGCACGCGCTCGAGGACACCTTCCGCACGGACTGGGCGTCCCGTGCCCGCGAGGAGCTGCGCGTCCCGGTGCTGCACCTGTACTCGGGGACGAGCCGCCTGGGCTGAGCGCCGCCGCACCGTCGCGATCAGCCCCGGACGGTGCCCCCGGCGCTCTCGATGGTGCGCCGCGCCAGGACGTCGAGGGAGTCCACGAGCGTGGGGTCCTCGGCCAGCAGGTCGACGTCGGCGGCGATCACGGACAGCTCGGTGCACCCGAGGACCACGGCCTGCGCGCCCTGCTCGCGCAGCGTGGCGACGATCCCGCGGAACGCGGCGACGTCCACCGGCCGCCCGGCCTTGACCTGCTCGTAGATGATCCGCATCAGCGCGTCCTGCGCCGCGTCGTCGGGCAGGACGCAGCGGGCCCCGACGGCCGCGAGCGCGCGCTGGTACACGCCCGCGTGCACCGTGCCGCTCGTGGCGAGGACACCGACCGCGCGCACGTCCGGCACGCGCCGGGCCACCTCCGCGACGGTCTCGGTCACGATGTTGAGCAGCGGGACGTCGACGGCGTCCGTGATCTCCTGCGTGAAGTGGTGGGCGGTGTTGCAGGGCAGGACGAGCAGGTCCACACCGAACGCCGCGAGCCGCCGGGCGTCGTCGGCCATCACGGGGCCGGGGTCCTCGTCGGACGTGCCGAGGATGAACGCCGTGCGGTCGGGGATCGACGCGTGGTCGAGCACCACCATGTCGAGGTGGTCCTGGTCGCGGTCGGCGGCGGTCAGGCGCACCACCATGTCGAGGAAGTAGGCGGTCGCCGCGGGGCCGACCCCCCCGATCACGCCGACCCACCGCCGGCTCATCGCCCCATCCCTCCCCCGCGGGCCCCCCGCCGCGGCGGCGGCGGGTAGTGCCGACGGTACTTGCGGAACTGGTTGAGCTGGGCGAGGACCAGGTACGCGATCCGCCGCGGGTCGCGCTCGGCGGCGTACCACAGCGGGTTCGTGGCCCGTCCCGAACGGAACAGGTGCCGGGTCCGGGCGCGCAGCGCGTCGTCGGCGACGTACCGCAGAAGCAGCGGACGGGGCAGCACCGTGTACAGGTGCTCGGTGGTGAGCTGCTCGGGCGCGCCCGGGGGCAGGGGGTCCAGACCCTGCACCCGCTCCCGGACGTACAGCTCGGCGGTGTTGCGCCCGGCCGCCGTGATGTAGAAGTTGCTGCGCCCGAGGCGGGGGTTGAGCTCGAAGAAGACCGTGCGCCCGTCACGCGGGTCGTGCTTGAGGTCGAAGTTGGCGAACCCGCGCCAGCCGATGTGCTCGAGCAGCCGGCGCGCCTGCTCGACCACCTCGGCGTCGGCCTGCGTGATGATCCCG
This sequence comes from Actinomycetes bacterium, assembly GCA_023430425.1. The sequence goes on from JAEZAR010000364.1 coordinate 2,039, forward strand.
GCCGGGTTGCCCAGGGCACCGGGGGTGTGCTCCTCGAGCAGGACGTGGCCGAACGCGGCGAAGCGCATCCGGCCGGCGGTGTCGCAGTAGCAGGTGAGGATCCGCATGCCGGAGTCGTCGCCCGGGATGAGGTCCTGGATGACGAAGGAGTCCGTGTACCCGGCGAGCCGGATGCGCTCCATGAGCTCGGCGAGCTCGGCCGGGGTGGCGACGGTGAAGACCTTCTTCTTCCCCGGGAAGTCGACGTGGTGGTACGAGGCGGTGTTACCGGTCTTGGCGATCACCGGGAACCGGAGCCCGGAGGTGTCGGGCACCCCGCCCGCGCCCACGTCGTGGACGACGGTCGTCGGGTGGGCGAGCCCCAGCTCGGCGCACAACCGGCCGAACTGCTCCTTGTCCGTCACCAGGTCGAGCGTCGCCCGGTCGACGTAGGGGACGACGTAGAGGTCCTCGAGCCGTTCCCGGTTCTCCACGATCGTGCGGACGAGCCAGTCGGCGCTGCCGAGCAGCAGCAGCCGCTTGCCGGGGTGCTGGCTCGCGACGGCGCGGAGCCGGGCGACGGCGGCGGCAGGGTCGTCGATGCGGGGTTCGACGACGTTGTCCAGGATCGTCGAGTGGCGCACCATGCCCGTCGCGACGGAGGACACCACGACCGAGCGCACCCCGTACGCCTCGTGGAAGGCCCGGGCGACGCTGTAGGCGCCGACGTCGCCCCCGAGCACCACCGGCTGGAGCTCCGGGGCCGGCACCACGGCCCGCGCCGGTGCGCGCACGCCCGTCAGGCCTCGACCTCGGCCCGGCCGGCGGACCACTCGGTGTGGTACGAGCCCGGACGGTCCGTGCGGCGGTAGGTGTGCGCGCCGAAGAAGTCGCGCTGCGCCTGGATGAGGTTCGCCGGCAGGCGCTCCGCGCGCACCCCGTCGTAGTAGGCGAGCGAGGACGCGAAGGCCGGGACGGGCACGCCGTTGGTCGCCGCCGCGGCGACCACGCGGCGCCAGGCGGCCACGCCGCCGCCCACCGCACCGGCGAAGTACGGGTCCGCCAGCAGGAGCGGCAGGTCGGCGTCGCGCTCGTACGCCTCGGTGATGCGGTCGAGGAACCGCGCCCGGATGATGCAGCCCCCGCGCCAGATCCGGGCCATCGCCCCGCGGTCGATCCCCCAGCCGTTCTCCGCCGACGCCGCGGCGATCTGCTCGAAGCCCTGCGAGTAGGCGACCACCTTGGAGGCGTACAGGGCGCGGCGCACGTCCTCGACGAATGCGTCGCGGTCGGCCACCTGCCACGTGCCGGCGTGCCCCGGCAGCGCCCGCCCGGCGGCGCGCTGCGGCGCCGAGCCCGAGAGCGCGCGGGCGAACGTCGCCTCGGCGATGCCGGTGACCGGCACCCCGAGGTCGAGGGCGTTCTGGACCGTCCAGCGGCCGGTCCCCTTCTGCTCCGCCGCGTCGAGCACCACGTCGACGAACGCCGCCCCGGTGACCGGGTCCGTGTGGGCGAGCACCTCGGCCGTGATCTCGATGAGGAACGACTCCAGGTCCCCGGTGTTCCACTCCGCGAAGACCCGGCCGATCTCGGCGGCCGAGGCCCCCAGCCCCTGCCGCAGCAGGTCGTACGCCTCGGCGATGAGCTGCATGTCGGCGTACTCGATGCCGTTGTGCACCTTCTTGACGAAGTGGCCCGCGCCGTCGGGCCCGACGTGCGTGCAGCAGGGCACGCCGTCCACCTTGGCGGAGACGGCCTCGAGCATCGGCCCGAGGGAGGCGTACGCCTCGGCGGTGCCGCCCGGCATGATGCTCGGCCCGAGGAGCGCCCCCTCCTCGCCGCCCGAGACCCCCGTGCCGACGAAGTGCAGACCCCGCTCGCGGAGCGCGGCCTCGCGCCGCCGGGTGTCGGGGAAGTGGGCGTTGCCGGCGTCGACGACGATGTCGCCCGGCTCGAGCAGGGGCACCAGCTCGTCGATGACCGCGTCGGTGGGCGCGCCGGCCTTGACCATCACGACCACCTTGCGCGGCCGCTCGAGGGCCGCGACGAGGTCGGCCAGCGTCTCGGCCGCGACGAAGGTGCCCTCGTCGCCGTGCTCGGCCACGAGCGAGTGCGTGCGCGCCGCGGTCCGGTTGTGCACGGCGACGGAGTACCCGTGGCGGGCGAAGTTCCGGGCGAGGTTGCGGCCCATCACGGCCAGTCCGGTGACGCCGATCTGTGCGGTCATGCCGAGGGGTCCCTCCGGTCGGGGGCGGGGGCGCGGTGCAGCGCGGGCCCGGCCAGCCTAGTGGCGCGCCCCACCGGCGGCCCGGGGCGTCCACCCGCCCAGCGCGCCTCCTCGGCCGCGGCCGCAGCACGGACGTACGCTGCCGACGTGATCACCCCCGACGCCGACGTCCCCCCGGCGTTCGTCGCCGCGCTCGAGGCCCTGGCTGCTCGCCGCCTGCGCGCCGAGGTCCGGCTCAGCGAGATCCCCGCACCCGGGCGCATCGCGCCGTACGCCGTCGCGCTGAGCGCCGAGGTGGTCGGGGCCGACGAGGAGATGCTGGTCGAGACCGAGCCGGCCTCCGGGCGGTTCGTGCTGCTGCACGACCCTGCCGGGCAGGAGGCGTGGGAGGGCACGTTCCGGGTCGTCACGCTCGTGCGGGCCGCCCTGGACCCCGAGGTCGGGGTGGACCCGCTGCTCTGCGAGGCGGCGTGGAGCTGGGTGGAGGACGCGCTCGACCAGGCCGGCGCCGCCCACCACGCCCTGGGCGGGACGGTGACCAGGGTCGTCTCCCAGTCGTTCGGCGCGCTCGCCGAGCGCCCCGGCGAGGTCGAGGTCGAGATCCGCGCGTCGTGGACCCCGGACGGCAGCACGGGCGAGCACCTGGCGGCCTGGGCGGGCGTGCTGTGCACGGCCGCAGGGCTGCCCCCGCTGCCCGACGGCGTCGCCGCCCTGGCACCCCGTCGCTGACGCGGGCGCGCGGCGCGGGATCCGTTCTCGCCACCCTCGTCCGCTTCCGTCCTCAAGGACCGCACCGCTGGTGCCGATATGGCGGGTACAGCATCCCCTGTGCCCCGGAGCGACCAGTGACCGTCGAGCAGGTCCGCACCACCGCGGTGACCCGGTCGCGCGCGCACGCGCTCGGCCGCGGACCCGCCCCGACCCTCCTGGCGCCGCGTCCCACCTCGGACGACGGGCCTCTCTGCCTCGTCATCCCGGAGATCGCCGACGGCGAGGGCACGGCTCTCGTGCGCTCGCTCCGACGACGCGACTCGACCCGGGCCGTCCTCCTCACGCGCAGCGCCGCCCGGCGGGACCTCGTCGTCCTCCTCGGCGGCGGAGTGCGCGGCGCGGTGGCCGCCGAGGCCGTGGGCGCGGCCCGCAGCAC
>JAEZAR010000350.1 GCA_023430425.1 Actinomycetes bacterium
GCGGGCCCCTGCGCGGCAGGCGGCGGCGCGTAGGGCGGCGGCGCGTACAGGTCCGACCCGCACGCGAGGCAGATGGTGGCGAGCGGGTCGTTCCCCTCGCCGCAGTCCCAGCACCGCACGGTGCCGCTCATGTCAGCCACGACGTCCTCTTCCAGGTGATGCCCGCCGACGCCGCCTGCTCCTTCATCCGCCGCAGGTCGCCCTGCCGCGGGATCCCGATGAACCAGATCGTCTCGTCGTCCACGTCGACCTGGATGGCGGAGCGTTGGGCCGCCAGCGCCGCGGTGTACCTGTCGCGCGCGAGCGGCGTCAGGGCGACCACCTGCTGGTTCGCCGAGCCCCGGAGCGCCTCGTCGGTGGGGGCTGCCTGCACGAAGGGCTCGGGCACGACGGCGTCGAGGAGCCCCAGCAGTCCGGCGAACCGCGCCCGCAGCTCCGCCAGGGGCCGCCCGCTGTAGGCCAGCAGGTCGACGGGGCGGCCCAGGCCCCGCCGCCAGTCGTCGAGCCCGGCGAGCAGCGCGCCCAGGGCCTCGGGCTGGTCGAACGGCTCGCCGCCGCTCACGGTGACGCCGTCGACATCGTCGGGGGGCAGCCCGCGGACCCACTCCAGCACGTCGTCGACCTCCACCGCGGTGGCCGGGTCCGCGGGCCAGGTGTCGCGGCTGATGCACCCACGGCAGCGGATCGTGCAGCCCTGGAGCCAGAGCCCGACCCGTCGGCCCGGGCCCAGCACCGTCACGGGGAAGTGCGCCTTGTTGAGCAGGATCCTCATGCGAGGACCACCCGCCAGACCCCGTCCTCCTCCTGGACCCCGGTCACCGTCACCGCGCCCCCGCCCCGCTCGAAGAGAGCGCGCGCGAGCGGGTTGGTGAACGTGTTCTCGACGGCGTTGCCGATGCCGCGCCCGCCGAAGCCCAGGTCGGCCAGCGCGGCCTCCGTCAGCTGCCGGCGCGCGGCGTCGGAGATCGTGACGTCGACGCCGCGCAGCGCGCGCACGCGCTCGACGACGTTGCCCAGGTACTTGTCCACGAGGAGCCGCCCGACGTCGGCGGAGATGAAGTCGAAGACGACGATGTTGTTCTCGCCGATCCGGTTGAGCAGCTCCGGGCGGCGGAGCTCCTTGACGAAGTGGTCGTTGATCGCGGCGCGCACGCGCGCGTCGATCTCGCCGTAGGGCTCGCCCGGCCGCACGAGGAGCTCCCGTTCGCCCGTCGGCGTCGTGCGGACCACGCCGAGGTTGGACGTGAAGACGATGATCGTCTCGCTGAAGTAGACGGTGCTCCCGCTGCCGTCCGTGAGCCGCCCGTCCTCGAGGATCTGGAGGAACTTGTCGAGGATCCGCGGGTGGGCCTTCTCGACCTCGTCGAAGAGCAGCAGCGAGAAGGGCCGCTGGCGGACCGCGTTGGTGAGCTCGCCACCGGCGTCGTGACCCACGAACCCCGGGGGGGCGCCGATGAGGCGCGCCTCGGTGTGCTCGGCGGTGAACTCGCTCATGTCGAACCGCGTGAGCGCCTCACCCGTGCCGAACACGAGGCGCGCGAGCTGCGTCGCGAGCTCCGTCTTGCCCACGCCGGTCGGCCCGGCGAAGAAGAGGATGCCCTGGGGGCGGCCCGGGTGGCCCTTGGCGTGCGCCCCGGTCAGGCCGGTCGCGGCGCGGACGAGGATGTCGAGGGACTTGCGCACCGCGACGTCCTGGCCCAGCACCTCGCGACCGACCGTCTGCTCCCCGTGCGCGATCCGCTCGCGCAGCCCGGGCGCGAGCCAGGGGCTGTCCGGCAGGCCGGCCCGGAACAGCCGGACGGCGTCGTCGAGCCGGGCGGCCGGGATGCCGCCGTCGACGGCGAGCACGGCCACGTCCTGGAGGCTCCGCAGCGCCATCCCCTGGGTGAGCTCGGCGAACCGCGTGACGGTGGCCTCCCGGCCCGGCTCGTCCAGCCCGGCGAACCCGGGCAGCGAGCGCGCGAGCCGCTCCGCCGCCGCGCGCCGCGTGTCCAGGGTGGGCACCGGGATGCTGACGACGGCGACCTGGTCCGTCGCGGCGAGCCAGTGCGGCAGGTCCAGCTCCCGGTCCACGAGCCAGACCACGGGGTTGAAGAGCTTCGTCCGACGGCGGGCCGTGCGCGTCCGCGCGACCGCCTGGTGGGCGGCCTTCTCGGCCCGGGCGAGGAGGCGCTGCACCTCCGGGTCACGGGGCTGCTCGTCGTCCTGCAGCCGCGACGCGTAGTCGATGACGAGCGCGGCGCCCACCGGCGCGGTCACCACGGAGCGCAGGGTGTCGGCGAGCCGGTCGACGCTGACGGGTGTGGCCTCGCCCGCCCGGAGGCCCGGGAACGCCTCGGCGGCGGCACCGGCCGTCGCCTCGTGCGCCACCTGGAGCCCGTCGACCGGGTCGTAGAGGAGAACCACCTCGAGGCCGTTGTCGACGAGGCAGTCGACGAGGATGTCGACGGTGCCGACCAGCGCGGGGCTGCGCGGGTGGTCGAGCGGCAGGACGTGCTGGTCCCGGACGTTCCCGGTGAGGACGAACTGCGGCTTCACCGGGAGCGCCAGGTCGATCTCCCGGACCCAGGCGGGGTACGCCGCGTCGGTGTAGCGGCGGGGGGACGGGGCGCTCACAGCTCCCGCTCCTTCGCCCGCGGCCGGCGCGCCGCCGACGCACGCGGGGGCGCCGTCGCCTCGGGGAGCTCGACGCGTGGGACGGTGACGATCCCGGGCGGGATCCGGTGCACGCGGGCCGGGGCGACGCCAGCCCTGTCCAGGGCCGCGACGAGTGCCGGGACGTCCCCGCAGAACGCCACCTCGGCCTCCTCGTCGCGGACCGCCGTCGGCACCGCGCCCTCCTCGGGGGCCGTGCGCACCACGTCGAGGGTGATCTCGTCGCCCTCGACCTCCACCCGCACCCCGTGGTGCGACCAGCCGGCCTTGCGGACCAGACGCCCGCCCTGCGGGACGACCTTCTCGAACCCCTCCACGACGTCGTAGCCGAGACCGGCGAGGATCGCCGACAGGGACTCCTCGACGTACGCGCGCTCGGCCGCCCGCCGGGACCGTCCTTCCAGCTCCGACACCGCCTGCTCGACCGGGGCGAGGTCGGCCGCCATGCCCGCGCGGGCTCGTTCGCGGGCGCCCTCGAGGGCCGTGCGTGCGGCGCCCGCGCCGGGCAGACCGTCGGGCACGGCGCCCAGGCGGACGTCGAGCGCGTCCAGCGCCACCAGCGTCGCGACGCGCTCGCGGTGCTCCCGGTTGAGCCGGGCCACCTCGTCCTGGAGCGCGCGGTACGCCATCGCTGCGCCGGCGGTGGCACGCGGCTCGGCGAGCAGCGTCCGCGCCAGGACGACGAACTCCTCGGAGAGCACGGCGCCGTCCTCCAGCGCCGCGAGGCACGCCTCGACGCGCTCGCCCGACGCGGGCAGGTCCGCTCGCCCCCGGTCGGCCGACGAGCGGCGCTCGGCCGACGCG
>JAEZAR010000448.1 GCA_023430425.1 Actinomycetes bacterium
TCCTGGCCGCGGCCGCGGCGGGGGAGCTGGGCGCCCTCCTCGTCGGCGGCGTCGACCCGGCCGACCTGCCCGACCCCGCGCTCGCCGCCCGCGCGCTGCGCGAGGTGGGGTTCCTGGTCTCGCTCGAGGTGCGGGCGTCGGCCGTCACGGCGCTGGCGGACGTGGTCCTGCCCGTCGCGCCCCCCGTCGAGCGCGCGGGGACGTTCCTGAACTGGGAGGGCCGGCCACGGCCGTTCCCGCAGGCGCTGACGTCCACCCACATGCCCGACCACCGCGTGCTCGACGCGCTCGCGGACCGGATGGGCGTGGGGTTGGGCACGCGCACCCTGGCGCAGGTCCACGCGGACCTCGACCAGCTGGGTGGCTGGGACGGTGCCCGGGTCCCGGCGCCCGACGTGCCGGCCGCCGAGCCCCCCGCCGTCGGCGAGGGGGAGGCCGTGCTCGCCACGTGGCACCTGCTGCTCGACACCGGCCGGCTGCAGGACGGCGAGCAGTTCCTGGCCGGCACGGCGCAGCGCCCGGTGGCGCGGTTGTCGCCCGCGACGGCCGCCGGGATCGGGGTGGTGACCGGTGACGCGGTGACCGTGCGCGCCGTGGCGGCGGGACACGGCTCGGGCCAGGTCACGCTGCCGGTCGTCCTCACCGCGATGCCCGACGGCGTGGTGTGGCTGCCCACGGCCTCGCCCGGCTCGACGGTGCGCGCCACGCTGCGTGCCGACGCCGGGTCGCTGGTACGCGTGACGGCGGCGGCCCTGCGCGTGCCCGCGCCCGCGGGCGACGACGGCGGGGCCGAGGGCTCCGAGCACGGCGCGTCCGAGAACGGGGGGCACCGATGAACGTCTACGTCGCGCAGGCGGCCGACGACGCCGCCGCGGTCGTGGGGGCGGACTTCAGCAACGACACGTGGTGGATCGTGCTCGTCAAGGCGGTCGGGATCATCGTGTTCCTGCTGCTGAGCGTGCTCATGGCCATCTGGTTCGAGCGCAAGGTCGTGGGCCGGATGCAGATCCGTCCGGGGCCCAACGTGCACGGCCCGTTCGGGCTGTTCCAGGCGATGGCCGACGCCGCGAAGCTCCTCCTCAAGGAGGACATCATGGTGAGCACGGCCAACCGGCTGGTGTACGTCGTCGCGCCGATGATCTCGGTGTTCTGTTCGCTGCTCGTGTTCGCGGTGATCCCCTTCGGCCCCGCCGTGAGCATGTTCGGCGTCGTCACCCCGGTGCAGCTGACGGACTTCCCGGTGGCCGTCCTGTACATCCTCGCGGCGGCCGCGCTCGGCGTGTACGGCATCGTCCTCGGCGGCTGGTCGTCCGGGTCGACGTACCCGCTGCTGGGCGCCGTGCGCTCCACCGCCCAGGTGATCTCCTACGAGCTGGGCATGGGGCTGTCGCTGGTCAGCGTGTTCATCCTGGCCGGGTCGGCGTCGACGTCGCAGATCGTCGAGTCGCAGACCAGGATCTGGTGGTTCCTGCCGCTCCTGCCCGCCTTCGTGCTCTACATCATCTCGATGGTCGGGGAGACCAACCGGCTGCCCTTCGACCTCCCCGAGGCCGAGGGCGAGCTGGTCTCGGGCTACATGACCGAGTACTCGTCGATGAAGTTCGCGTGGTTCTTCCTCGCGGAGTACATCAACATGCTCAACGTCTCGGCCGTGGCGACCACGCTGTTCTTCGGGGGCTGGCGTGCCCCCTGGCCGCTGTCGGCGATCGGCGACGGGGTCCTCAACACCGGCTGGTGGCCGGTGCTCTGGTTCCTCGTCAAGCTCTGGGCGTTCATGTTCTTCTTCGTCTGGGTGCGCGGGACCCTCGTGCGCTTCCGCTACGACCAGTTCATGCGCTTCGGCTGGAAGGTGCTCATCCCGGTCGGCCTGGCGTGGGTCGTCGCCGTCGCGGGCGTCCAGGGCGTGCGGCAGTTCGTCGACGTCGAGCTCACGACGCTGCTGTGGGTGCTCGCCGGGATCGCGGCCGTCGCGACGGTGGCCATGTTCGTCATCCCGGAGAAGCCGGCGGTACCCGACGGCGCCGCGGGCGACGGCACGACGGGGCGGGACCGGCGCCGCTTCGACCCGTTCGAGGGCGGGTACCCGGTGCCACCGCTGCCCGGGCAGGAGCTCCCGCCGTCCCCGCGCCGCCGACTGCGCACGCAGACGCCGGCCCCGGACGCCGGACCGGCCGCGACCGCGACCATCGAGGCGGGCCCCGTCGAGGGGACCGCCGGCAAGGAGGAGCCGCGTGGCTGACAAGGACATCACCCGCCGGGGGCCGGGCGAGGTCGACCGACCCGGCACCCCGGACCCCGGCTACACGCCGGTGCGTCCGCAGAAGAAGGGCCTCGCGCGGGCGCTCGACCCGGTCGCGGGGTTCGGCGTCACCATCTCCTCGATGTTCAAGCCGACGGTCACCGAGCAGTACCCGTTCGAGAAGACGCCGACCAAGCCGCGGTACCACGGCCGCCACCAGCTCAACAGGTACCCCGACGGCCTCGAGAAGTGCATCGGCTGCGAGCTGTGCGCGTGGGCGTGCCCGGCCGACGCGATCTACGTCGAGGGCGCCGACAACACGCCCGGCGCCCAGTTCTCGCCGGGCGAGCGGTACGGCCGCGTCTACCAGATCAACTACCTGCGCTGCATCTTCTGCGGCCTGTGCATCGAGGCCTGCCCGACGCGGGCGCTGACGATGACCAACGAGTACGAGCTCGCCGGCCCCACCCGGCGCGGGATGATCTACGAGAAGCAGGACCTGCTCGCCCCGCTCGGCGACGGGATGCTGGCCGCGCCGCACCCGATGGTGCCCGGGACCGAGGACACGGACTACTACCGTGGCGCCGTGTCCGGGACGGTCCCGGAGCAGGTCGACTGGGTGGCCGAGCACCGGCCCGACGACCCGTCGCTCGCGGCCCTGCTCGAGGCCCGCGGGACGGGGTCACCCGGCGGTACGGGACGCCCGACGGGCGCGACGACGAGAGGGAAGGGCCGATGACGACGGTGTCCGCCACGGCCGGCGGCGTCCTGGCCTCCCTCGCCGAGACGGGCCGCACGAGCGGCGGCGAGGAGGTCCTGTTCTGGGTGCTGGCCCCCGTCATGGTGATCGCCGCGCTCGGCCTGGTCTTCGCGCGCCGGACGGTCTACGCCGCGATGAGCGTCGTGCTCGTCATGGTGTGCCTCGCGGTGCTCTACGTGGCGCAGGAGGCCCCGTTCCTCGGCATCGTCCAGGTCATCGTCTACACCGGCGCGGTGATGATGCTGTTCCTGTTCGTGCTCATGCTCGTGGGCGTGGACACGGCGGAGACGTTCACCGACGCCCTGGGCGGCCACCGCTGGATCGCCGCGCTCCTCGGCGTCGGGCTCGGCGCGGTGCTCGTCTCGGTCTCGCTGACCGCGGCCGACGTCGAGCCGCGCGGCCTGGTCGAGGCGAACGCTGCGGGCAATCCCGAGGGGGTCGCGCGGGTCCTGTTCGGCGACCACGTCGTCACGCTCCAGGTGGTCGGGATCCTGCTCATCACCGCGGCGGTCGGGGCGATCGTGCTCACCCACCGCGAGCGCCTCGCGCGCCGGATCGGCCAGCGGGAGCGCGCGGCGGCGCGGGTCGCCGCCGGCGAGGTCCTCACGCCGCTGCCCGCACCGGGCGTGTACGCGCGGAGCAACGCGATGGACGTGCCGGCGCTCGGTCCCGGCGGCCGGCCGATCGAGGAGTCCGTGTCCCGCGTCCTGCGCGTGCGCGGCCAGGAGCGGTCCGTCGAGGACGTGCACGCCCACCTCGAGCCGGACGCCGTCGGCGCCGCCGGCGAGGTGGCGCCCGAGCGCGCGATCACCGGTGAGGAGCAGGTGCGGTGAACCTCAGCAACTACCTGGTCCTCGCGACGATCCTGTTCTCGATCGGGGCGCTGACGGTCCTCGTGCGGCGCAACGCCATCGTGGTCTTCATGGGTGTCGAGCTCATGCTCAACGCCGCCAACCTCGCGTTCGTCACGTTCGCGCGGATGCACGGGGACCTCACCGGACAGGTCGTGGCGTTCTTCGTCATGGTCGTGGCCGCCGCAGAGGTGGTGGTGGGCCTCGCGATCATCGTCGCCATCTACCGCACGAGGCGCTCGGCCTCCGTCGACGACGTCAACCTCCTGAAGAGCTGAGGACCGGGTGATGACGACTGCCCTCGGCGGCCTGGCCGCCGCCGTGACCACCGGCGTGATCACCGCCGTCGACCCCGCGGCCGCCGCGCCCGCCGACGGTGCGGCGGGCCTCGCGTGGCTGCTCGTGGCCCTGCCGCTCGCCGGCGCGGCCGTCCTGCTGCTCGCCGGGCGCCGCAGCGACCGGTGGGGCCACCTGCTCGGCGTCGCGACGCCGGTCGCCGCCTTCCTCGTGGCCGCCGTCGTCTGGCTCCAGATGCTCGGCGCCGAGGGCGGCGAGCGGGTGCGGGAGGTCGCGCTCGGCACCTGGCTGCCGGGCGAGACCTTCGCGGTGGACCTCGCCCTGCGGGTCGACCCGCTGTCGATGACGTTCGTGCTCCTGGTGACCTTCGTCGGCTCGCTCATCCACGTGTACTCGATCGCGTACATGGCGCACGACCCGCACCGGCGCCGCTTCTTCGCCTACCTCAACCTGTTCGTCGCGGCCATGCTCCTGCTGGTGCTGGCGGACTCGTACGTGCTCCTGTTCGTCGGCTGGGAGGGCGTGGGTCTCGCGTCGTACCTGCTCATCGGGTTCTGGGACCACGAGCGGCCGAACGCCGTCGCGGCGAAGAAGGCGTTCGTGGTCAACCGCGTGGGGGACATCGGCCTGCTCGTCGCGATCATGACGATGGTCTTCCTCTTCGGCACCACCGACATCGGGACGGTGGGCGCGTCCGCCGCCGGCGCGGGCGAGGGGTGGGCGACGACGATCGGCCTGCTCCTCCTGCTCGCCGCGTGCGGCAAGTCGGCCCAGTTCCCGCTGCAGTCGTGGCTGGGCGACGCGATGGCCGGCCCGACGCCCGTGTCCGCCCTCATCCACGCCGCGACGATGGTCACGGCCGGCGTCTACCTCGTGGTCCGCTCGGGCGCCGTGTACGCGGCCGCGCCGACCGCTCTCCTCGTGGTGGCGGTCGTCGGTGCGATCACCCTGCTCTTCGGCGCGATCGTCGGCTGCGCGAAGGACGACATCAAGAAGACCCTCGCCGCCTCGACGATGTCCCAGATCGGCTACATGATGCTGGCCGCCGGGCTCGGCCCGATCGGCTACGCGTTCGCGATCTTCCACCTGCTCACCCACGGCTTCTTCAAGGCGGGGCTGTTCCTCGGCGCCGGCTCGGTGATGCACGGGATGGACGACCAGGTGGACATGCGACGCTTCGGCGGCCTGGCGCGGTACATGAAGGTCACCTGGGTGACGATGGCGCTCGGCTGGCTCGCGATCATCGGCGTCCCGCCGTTCTCCGGGTTCTGGAGCAAGGACCGCATCGTCGAGTCCGCGTACGCGCTCGAGGGCGCCTGGGAGCCGTGGGTGTTCGGCACCGTCGCCCTCGTCGGCGTCGGGATCACCGCGTTCTACATGTCGCGCCTGTTCTTCATGACCTTCCACGGCTCGCGTCGCTGGGACGACGGCAGCGGCACCGTGCCGGGCGTCCCGGGCGGGTCGACCTCGACGTCGGTGCAGCACCCGCACGAGTCGCCGGCGCTCATGACGTGGCCGATGATCCTGCTCGCCGTCGGCTCGGCGGTCCTCGGCGGCGCGCTCGCGATCGGCGGGGCGTTCACCACCTGGCTGGAGCCCGTGACGGGGCACGTCGAGCACCACGAGCCCGTGGTGCCCGTGCCGGTGATCATGGGCGTGACGTTCGTGCTCATCCTCGCCGGGGCGTTCCTCGCGTGGCGGCAGTACGCGGCGGCCCCCGTCGCCGTCGTCGCCCCGCGCGGGTCGGCCCTGACGCGGGCCGCACGCCGGGACCTGTACGCCGACGACGTCAACGAGGCGCTGCTCATGCGGCCCGGCCAGTACCTGACCCGGTCGCTCGTCTTCGCCGACCGCCAGGTCGTCGACGGCACCGTGACCGGCGTCGCCCGCGGCACCGCCGGCTCCGGGGAGCTGCTGCGCCGCCTGCAGACGGGCTTCGTCCGCTCCTACGCCCTGCAGATGGTGCTGGGCATCGTCGTGCTGGTCGCCGTCGTCCTGGCCGTCCGGATCTGAGGGGAACCATGACCGACCCGACCTTCCCCTGGCTCACCGCCCTCGTGGTGGTGCCGCTGCTGGGCGCGCTGGTGGTGTGGGGCCTGCCGGCCGGCGCCCGGCGCTGGGCCCGCCACGTTGCCGTGGGCGTCTCCCTGCTCGAGCTCGTGCTCGCCGGCCTCGCGCTCGCGGCGTTCGACGTGGGCGACGCGGCGGCCGTCCAGCTCACCGAGCAGGTCGCCTGGATCCCGGCGTTCGGCGTGAGCTACGCCCTGGGCGTCACCGGGCTCGGCCTGAGCCTCATCCTGCTGTCGCTGCTGCTCGTGCCGGTCGTGCTGCTCGCCGCGTGGCGCGAGCACCCCGACGCGGACGGCGACGGCGGACGGCGGATCCGCACCTACGTCGCGCTGGTCCTCGTCCTCGAGGCGTTCATGGTGGCGGTGTTCGCCGCGCGCGACGTCTTCCTCTTCTACGTGCTCTTCGAGGCGATGCTCGTCCCGGTGTACTTCATGATCGGGATGTTCGGCGGCGCGCAGCGGCGCTACGCCGCCGTGAAGTTCCTCATCTACTCCCTCGTCGGCGGCCTGGTCATGCTCGTCGGCGTCATCGCCCTGGGCCTGTCCGGACCGGGCGGGCCGGACGGCTTCCTCGTCGACACCCTCGTCGGTGTCGAGCACGGCACGTGGACGGGCCGCCTCCTCTTCGGCTCCTTCTTCTTCGCCTTCGCGATCAAGGCGCCCATGTGGCCGGTCCACACCTGGTTGCCCGACGCCGCGGAGCAGGCACCCGCGGGGACGAACGTGCTGCTCGTCGGCGTGCTCGACAAGGTCGGCACGTTCGGGATGATGACGCTCTGCCTGACGCTGTTCCCCGAGGCGTCCCGGTGGGCGGCGCCCGTGGTGATCGCGCTGGCCGTGGTGTCGATCCTCTACGGCGCGTTCCTGGCGATCGGCCAGGAGGACCTCATGCGCCTCATCGCCTACACGTCGGTGAGCCACTTCGGGTTCATCGTGCTCGGCATCTTCGCGTTCACCTCGGTGAGCATCGAGGGCGCGTCGCTGTACATGCTCACGCACGGGCTGTCGACGGGCGCGCTCTTCCTCGTCGCCGGCTTCCTCGTCCGCCGGTGGGGGACCGCGCGCATCAGCGAGCTGGGCGGGCTGCGCACGGTGGTGCCGGTGCTGGCGGGCACGTTCCTCGTCGCCGGCCTCTCGGCCCTCTCGCTGCCCGGGACCGCGCCGTTCGTCAGCGAGCTGCTCGTGTTCGTGGGGACGTTCGCCGCGAACAAGGCCGCCGCCGTGGTCGCCACCCTCGGGGTCGTGCTCGCGGCGCTCTACGTGCTGCTGACCTACCAGCGCATCTTCACCGGGCGGGTGCGCGAGGGCCTGGCCGCGCATCCCGACCTGTCCGCGCGCGAGCGGTGGGCCGTCGGGCCCCTCCTCGCGGCGATCGTGGTGCTGGGCCTGTGGCCCGCACCGGCCCTGGACCTCGTGCGCGAGCCCGCCGCCGCGGTCCAGGAGGCGGTGGGGGCGCCGGACCCGACCAGCGAGCCGGCCGCGGCCGGTCCCAGCGCCGACGCGCCGGCGGGTGACGCCGTCGGCGTACCGAGCGGCGCCGAGCAGAACGGGAGCGACCAGTGACGTTCGAGGCCCCTGAGATCCAGTGGGCGTACCTGGTCCCCGTGCTGAGCGTGCTCGGCGCGGGTGTCGTCGGCGTGCTGGTCGAGGCGTTCGTGCCTCGCCCGGTGCGGCGCACCGTCCAGGTGGCGCTGGCCATGCTGGCCGCGGCCGGCGCCGTGGTCGCGGTGGCGGCCCTGTGGTCCCGCGTGGCGGAGTCGGGCGGTGTGGCGGTCCTCGGCGGCACGGTCGTCGTCGACGGGCCGGCGCTCGTCCTGCAGGGCGTCGTCGCCCTGCTCGGCCTGGTGGCGCTGCTCGTCCTCGCGGACCGCACCGAGGCGGGCGAGGACGCCTTCGCCCCGGCGGCCTCGGCCGTCCCCGGGTCGGACTACGAGGCCGAGGCGCAGCGGCGGGGACTGGCGCAGACCGAGGTCTTCCCGCTCGTCCTGTTCGCGCTCGGCGGGATGATGCTCTTCCCGGCCGCGGGCGACCTGCTCACCCTCTTCGTCGCGCTCGAGGTGCTCTCCCTGCCGCTGTACCTCCTCGCCGGGATGGCCCGTCGGCGTCGCCTGCTGAGCCAGGAGGCGTCGATGAAGTACTTCCTGCTGGGGGCGTACGCCTCAAGCTTCTTCCTGTTCGGCGCGGCGCTCGTCTACGGGTTCGCCGGGTCCACGCGGCTGACGGCGATCGCCGAGGCGGTCGGGCTGCCGGGCGGCCTGGACCCGCTGCTGCTCACCGGGGTCGTGCTCCTGCTCGTGGGCCTGCTGTTCAAGGTCGGCGCGGTCCCGTTCCACGCCTGGACCCCGGACGCCTACCAGGGCGCGCCGACGCCGGTGACCGGGTTCATGGCCGCCTGCACCAAGATCGCGGCGTTCGGCGCCATGCTCCGGCTCGTCTACGTGGTGCTGCCGCCGCTCGAGTGGGACGTCATGCCTCTCCTGTGGGCCGTGGCCGTCATCACGATGGCGCTCGGCACCGTCGTGGCGATCGTCCAGACCGACGTCAAGCGGATGCTCGCGTACTCCTCGATCGCGCACGCGGGGTTCATCCTCGTCGGGGTCGTCGCGCTGACGCGGTCCGGCGTGAGCTCGGTGCTCTTCTACCTCCTCGCCTACGGCCTGGCGACGGTGGGCGCGTTCGCGGTGGTCACCCTCGTCCGCGAGGTGAACGCGGGCCCCGGCGGCGGCGTCGTGGCCGAGGCCACGCACCTGTCGCAGTGGGCCGGCCTCGGGCGGCGCCACCCCGTGCTCGCAGGCGCGTTCGCGCTCTTCCTGCTGTCGTTCGCGGGCATCCCGCTCACGGCGGGCTTCACGGGCAAGTTCGCCGTGTTCGCCGCGGCGGTCGAGGGCGACCTGGCGTGGCTCGCGGTGGTCGGTGTGCTCGCGTCGGCCGCGGCCGTCTTCTTCTACGTCCGCCTCATCGTCCTGATGTTCTTCACGGACCCGGTCGGCACGCCGGGCGAGAGCACGACGGTGGTCGGGGGCGAGGGCTTCACGCTCGTCGCCATCGGCGCCGCCGCGCTCGGGACCGTGCTCCTCGGCGTCCTGCCCTCCCCGGTCCTGTCGCTGCTCGGTGACGCGGCGCGCTTCCTGCCGTGACGATCTCCCTGCCGCAGGCCGACCCGGCGCTGGCCGACGCGCTCACCGCGGGGCTGGTGGTGGTCGAGCGGCGGCTCCGCGAGGCGGTCACGCACTCCGACGCGCTCGCCGGGGCGACGTCGCGGCACCTGGTCGACGCCGGCGGCAAGCGCCTGCGGCCGCTGCTGACGCTCCTCGCCGCCCACCTCGGCGAGCCCGACCGGCCCCAGGTGGTCGACGCCGCCGTCGTGGTCGAGCTCACGCACCTCGCGACGCTCTACCACGACGACGTCATGGACGCGGCGCCCGTGCGCCGCGGGGCGCCGTCGGCGCACGAGATCTGGGGCAACCAGGTCGCGGTCATCACCGGCGACCTGGTCTTCGCCCGCGCCTCGGCCATCGCCGCCGACCTGGGACCGGTGGCGATCCGCCTCCTGGCGGAGACCTTCGAGCGCCTGTGCATCGGCCAGCTGCACGAGACGGTGGGACCGGCCGCCGACGACGACCCGGTCGCCCACTACCTGCAGGTGCTGGCGGACAAGACGGCCTCGCTCATCGCGACGTCCGCGCGGTTCGGGGCGATGTTCGCCGGCGCGCCGCCCGGGGCCGAGGACGCGCTGGTCGCGTACGGGGAGGCGGCGGGCGTCGCGTTCCAGCTGGCCGACGACGTCATCGACCTCACGTCGGAGGGCGCGGTGACGGGCAAGACGCCGGGCACGGACCTGCGGGACAAGGTCCCGACGATGCCGGTCCTGCTCCTGCGCCGGAGCCTGGCCGAGGGCGCGGGCACCGCGGCCGACGCCGAGCTCCTCGCGCTGCTCGACTCCGACCTGTCGGCCGACGCGGACCTCGCTCGTGCCGTCGCCGCACTGCGCACCCACGACGTCGTGGCCGCGACCCGGGAGCAGGCCCTCGCCTGGGGACGCCGGGCCGTCGAGGCCCTCGAGCCCCTCCCGGACGGGCCCGTCACGGCGGCGCTGGTCGCGTTCACGACGGCGCTGGTGGACCGCTCCGCCTGAACCGGGGGAGACCGGGGCCGGTCGGGTGAAACCGGCGGACGTCCCGCCCCCCGCGCGCGGTCGCTCGCTACCCTTCGGTGTCGGTGCGTCGGGCGCACCCACCGGAACCGGGAGGCAGGGCGAGTGCGCACGTCATGGGGGTCGGCCACCGACCGCGGCCTCGTGCGCCGGATCAACGAGGACGCCCTGCTGGCCTACCCGCCGGTGTTCCTCGTGGCGGACGGCATGGGCGGCCACGCGGCGGGTGACCTGGCGAGCCGGCTCGCCGTGGAGGAGTTCGCCCAGCTCGCCGGCCGGGCGAGCGCGGCGCCCGACGAGGTGCACGCCTGCTTCCGTCGGACGTCGCGACGCCTGCGGGCCGCGGTCGAGGCGGGCAAGACGGCGGGCACGACGGTGGCCGGCGTGGCGGTCGCCGCCTACGACGGCGCCGAGTACTGGCTCGTCTTCAACATCGGCGACTCCCGGGTCTACCGGCTCGCCGAGGGCAGGCTCGAGCAGATCAGCGTGGACCACTCGGTGGTGCAGGAGCTCCTCGACCGCGGCGAGATCGACCCGGCGCAGGCGCAGGTGCACCCCGAGCGGCACGTGGTGACGCGGGCGATCGCGACGAGCGGCGAGCCGGTGCCCGACTACTGGCTCATCCCCGCCGGCCCGACGGACCGGCTGCTCGTGTGCACCGACGGCCTGACCATCGAGCTGTCCGACGAGCGGCTGCGCACGGTGCTGGCGACCGTGGCCGACCCGCAGGAGGCGGCCGAGCGACTCGTCGCCGAGGCGCTGGCCGCGGGAGGGGTCGACAACATCAGCGCCGTCGTCGTCGACGTCGCGGCGGTGACGTCCGCCGACGTCGAGGCGACCGCGCCCGAGGCGGGGCGCTCGGTCGGCGCGTGGTCCGAGGCGGTCGAGGGCGCGACCGTGCCCCGGTCCACCTGGGTGGCGCAGCGTGCCGGGACGGGGACGACGACGTGATCGTGCCCACCTACGCACCCGGCGACTGGTTCGCCGTCGTCACGGACGGCACGATCGTGCTGCTCGAGCCCGGCACCGCGTCGTCGGTGGTCGCGGCCGTGTGGGCCTCGGTCCGGGACGGCGAGGACGCCGCCGCGCAGCTCCAGCCCCTGCTCGCCGGAGGGCTCGCCGCGATGCCCCCGTTCGCGCTCGTGACCGTCGCCGGCGGGGCGGTCCGGGTGATCGTGCGGGGCGCGCCGTCGGTCACCGTCGCGGACGCAGGCGGCGAGCGGCGGGTGACCGGCGTCGGCGCCGCGACCTGGGTCGAGGAGGCGGTCGCCGGCGCGGCGGCCGTGACCGTCGCGGACGGCGTCGCCCCCGACCCCGGGAGCGGGCTGCCCGTGCTC
>JAEZAR010000002.1 GCA_023430425.1 Actinomycetes bacterium
ATGTGAAGGAGGCGCTGGGGGAAGATGCGGAAAGCATGGAGCCGCTTTTAAAGCAGCTTTTCCCGCAGTTCGCCAATTCCCATGCCGAGCAGACTAACCGAATAGCCAAGCGACGCAATCTCGTTCGACTGCTTTATCTTGGCAATCCGCCAGACATGGTGCCGCGCAAGGAGATCGAGCGCATCTGGTCGTTGCCGACTGTGGAGGCGATTAAAGCCGAGCTGGCTAGCCTCTGGGCATCCGGAAGTCTCCGGGCATTCCTTGATCGCTTAGATGATCTGATCAGCGAGTTGGACGCCACACAGGACACAATTTTCTGGCCCGCATTGGCGCGCCTCCTGCCGCGTCAAACAAACTGGATAGAAGGACCGGATGAGCGGCGCGCCATTACCGACGATGCTATGACGACGCTGATAAGGTTGGCTTTGCGGGATCGAAAGCAAGTGCACCGACTATCCGCTGTGATGGAGGCGTTGATCTCCGACGGCGATCTGGTCCTTGCTCCCGCGATCCTTCGTAAGCAGCTATTCGCACATGGGCTAACAAAGCACTCCAGTTCCTCGCACGAAAACACAGCTCTTTCTAGAGATGAAACCTTGACGTTGATTGAGCGGGAGATCCCCCGATATCGAGCGGCGATTTTAGATGGTACTGCGCTGCGCCGACTGCCGAATGTTGAGGCGATATTTGTCATCGTTAACCTCAAGCGATGGGATGAGGAGCTAAGTGCGGCATTGACTGCCCATTTGTCTGGATGCTCGGCCTTGTCTACGTTCGCTGCACTAGTTACCCCTCCGGGTTATATCGTCGATAAATCGACGCTGGATGAGATTTCGAACGCGGCGACGATAGCCGAACGGATCGAGGCGCTTGGAGCAGATGGCTGGCCAAACAACGAGTATCTCTCCGATTGCCTTCGACGCCTTTACGCTGCGGCGCAAGGGCGAGACACCATGTTTGACGACGATGAAGACGTTCCCAACAGCACATAACGAACGGCTACTTCGGTAGTAGTACCCGCTCTTAGCGCACGGTCAGCTACCGGCCATAAGTGACGATCCAGTTGTCGACTGCGAGAGGGCTCACGCTGTGCCATGCTAAATTTACGGCACCAAATTTCGCGGTGTCAGGAACACTGACGTTTGTGTGGGTAATTGCGTAAATCTGGTTCAGCCTCCGTGTTCGGACAGGTGCGAATAGAGCAGATCGAGTACGGCTTGCCGGTCTGTTTCGCTGATGCCAACGAGCGGGCGGCGGGGATAGGGAATGGGTCGTGCGCGGAGCGACGGGCGATCGCGCAGGCCTTCGTGGTGGATGCGGGCGACTTCGGCAGCGCGTCCGGTAAAGCCGACCCAGAAGCCGTGATCGTCTTCGCCCGATCGGAGCAGGCGCGCGGTGGCGAGACGGCGGAACATCGCTTTGCGCCGCAGGTTGCCGCGACGGCGCAGACGCCCGCCAGACCTGTTGCGATGCTCCTCATCGACCGGGAGCCATTTGATGACCTTGTCGTGGAAAAAGCTGCGGATGCTGCCTGCCTCGATGTCGAAGCCGGTCATCATGTACGCGGTCTCGCCGGTCTTCTCGAGAGCGTACTGACGTAAGGTAACCTTGCGCGGTGCGCCTGAGCCGCCCGAGGGGTAAAGGAAGCAGACCGCATGGTTGCCGGTGCGCGGTGGCTCTTTTTTGCGGCGGGGTTCGAAGGTGGTGCCGTCGGGGGATTTTTGCGCGGCAATGCGAGCGCGATTGCGGGCGGCCATGTCACGGGCCATGCGGCGCATCAGGGCGCGGCGCTGGCCGGAGGAAAGCTGGCGCAACAGGCCACCGGCAACGCGCTCGATCTCGATGAGATCATCGCTCATGGTCAGCCGATCCAGCCTTTGGAGGCGACGAGTTCGCTTGCCGCAAAGCAGTCGCGCAGGAACGACGCGCCGACACCGGGGAAGGTGGAGGTGTCGGTTGGGGCCGGGTGGCTGATGTCAAAGCCGCTGCCGTCTCCCCTCGGCGTGACGACGACCGGCTCGGTCAGCTCGAGGCGGATCAGTAGGTCGACGCGTTTGCGATCCAAGATCTCGGCTTCGAACTGAAAGGGCTGGCGATCTTCGCGGCGCAGCAGCTCGGGCTGCTCCTTTTCGATCCACGCCAGGAGCGGGATGACCACCTGATCAGGACTGCCCGCATAGTCGGTCAGCAGCACGGCAAGCGTGTAGGCGTACGCGAACGAGAGGGTCTGGCCACGCTGGGCGCGCACGCTGCCATCATCGACATAGACCTGCAGCTGGTCGGGATGGCGCTTCAGCTCAGGCAGGCAGGCCTCCAGCCACTGGCGCAGGCTGTCGGGTTTACGCATTGGGGCCTCCGCAGTTGTCGACGCCGTGCCAGCCGATCAGGCGCTCGAGCCGGTCGGTGACGTCGGCGTACGCATGGGCAAGGCGCATCGCGGCTTCGCGCACGGCCTTGGGCAGGGTCGCCACGCTGTCCAGCGGGAAGCCTTCCGGACGTACCGGGCAGGCGAGCAGCTCGGCAGGCGGGGTGTCGCGGATCTCGACCGCAACTGCCGTCGGGGCAGGGTCAGCCGCGCGGTGCGCGCAGGCCTGCAAGGCGATTGAGAGCAGCAAACCAGCTGCCAGCGACTTGATCATCATGAACCTGTTCCTCGGCGGTGTGCATGGCAGTAAGGGCGGCAAGACGGCTCTCAAGGCGCGCCTGGCGCTGGGCGGTGTCGCGGGCCTGCTTGGCCTCGCGGTCGCGGATGGCGGCGAGCAGCGCCTCGTTGGTTTGGCTTTGGGCCTCGCTCTTGAAGCGGGCGAGCCGGGTGACGTCGCGGGTGCAGGCCTCGCCGGGCTTGCCCTTGGCGGGTTGGTATTCGCTGCCGGCAGCAGCGCAGATGCGCTCGGCCATCGCCACGGTGGCAGTGAGCGCGGCTTTGGTGCTGGCATAAGCCGCCCACAGCCAAGCTGCCGCCATGGCGACAGCCAGCAGGGTGAGGAAGGCGCGGTTGCTGCCGATCAGGTCGAACAGGCTACGCAAGGCGAGCATGGTTCAGCTCCCAGATGGCTTTGGCGCGGGCGAGGTAATGGCGGCGCTCGGCGAGGCCATTGCTGCCGCCGTTGATGCGCCGGGTGATTGCGGCGATGTCATCGGAATCGGCGAGGCCGTTCAGGCGGCGCTCGGACCAGTAGAGGCAGGCGATCAGCACCGAGAGTTCCGGCTCGGCGGCGCGATGCGGCTGGGCGAGCAGATCGATACCAACGCGTTGACCGAAGGCGGCGTAATTGGCCTTGCCGGTCAGCTGGAAAATGCCGCGGCCCCGGTAGCGCTCGCCGTCACCCAGCGCACCATTGCCAAGGTCGCGCCGGTAGTCATAGCGCTGAAGGTAATCGTCGTAAGGGTCGGCGTCCGGACCGTCGCCCGAGCCAAGCTCGACGAAGTGGCGAAAGCCGCCGGTCTCATGTGCGGCCTGCGCCAGAAAATGCGCCATGCGCAGCGGGCTGATAATGTCGAAGCGGCGAAAGTCTCCCGCCATGGCGGTGCCGAGCAGCAGGCCAAGCGCACCGAGCGGACGGGCGACGATGAAACTGCACCAGGCGG
Organism: Actinomycetes bacterium; assembly: GCA_023430425.1. Next base: position 3,589 of record JAEZAR010000002.1, read on the forward strand.
CCAGGGTCTTGGGGCCAAGGAAGCCGTCAACGGTGCCAGGCTCAAAGCCTGCCTTGGCCAGATTGGCCTGTGCGGCGAAGATCGAGCGGGCCGGGATCATTTCTGCCCCCGGATGCGGTTCTTGATCAGCGTCGGCAATTCAGCGGCCAGATCGCTGGCGGCGCGAATAAAGGCTGGCGCGGCTTCAAACGCGATCATGGCGAGGACGAAGCCGCAGGCCTGCGCGAGGAACGGCGACAGGTTGAACACTTCGGTCGCGCCGAGCGTGACGTAGTAGCTGACGCAGATGCCGACGATCCACTGGACAAGGCGCTGCCGCCACGGCAGGCCGGGTCGCCACGCCTGGGCAACGGCAGAGCCGATGGCGGCGGGCGTGAGGGCAGCGGCGGCGGCTTGCAGCTGCTCCCCGAATTCTTTGAGCAGTTCAGGCAGGGTCATGGGTCAGTCCCAAAGCTGGACGAGCGGGCGCGTCTGCG
>JAEZAR010000029.1 GCA_023430425.1 Actinomycetes bacterium
GTCCGGGACGCCGGGCGCTCCGCGCCGGACGGGCCCGTCCTCGCCATCGGGCTGCGCGGGCACGACTCCGCGCAGGTGGAGGAGCTCACGGCCGTGCTCGGCGGTCGCCAGGTCGTCGTCGCCGACGTCCACGAGGGCCCCGGCGTGGACGTCCTGGCGGACGCGCACGACCTCGTCGCCGCACTCGGCGCGGGCCGCTTCGCCGTCGTGTACTCGGCGATGCTGCTCGAGCACGTGGTGGCGCCGTGGCTGGTGGCGGCGGAGGTCAACCGGGTGCTGGTGCCCGGCGGCATCGCGGCCCACATGGCGCCGACGACGTGGCCGGAGCACGCCCAGCCGAACGACTTCTGGCGCTTCACGCGGGCGGGGCTGCGCGAGCTCTTCGGCCCGCGGACCGGGTTCGAACCGGTCGCGGAAGGCGCCGAGGCCGAGGTCCGGATCCACCCGATGGGACAGTGGGGCCGGCGGCACCGCTCGATGCCGACGCTGGCGACGCCGGCCTCCTCCTGGGTCGTCGCCCGGAAGGTCGCGGACGTGGGGCCCGACGCCGTCACCTGGCCCTACGACCCGGTCGCCGACCTGACGGTGGCGCGCGCGTACCCGGTGGACGGCCTGGCACCCGGGGCCGGTGCGGTGCCGCTGCCCCTCCCCCGTGAGGCCTCGCCCGGTGCCGCCGGTGCCGGCGGTGCCGGCCCGGACGCCGCGCTCGCCGTCGACGATCCCGTGCCCAGCTCTGCGCCCGCCGGTGCACCCGCGGCGCCGGCTGCCTCAGCTCCCGTGACCGCCGCCCCGGCCTCGCCGCCGGCCGTGACCCCCCTCACGGTCAGCGCCGTCCTCCCGCTGTACGACGGCGCACGCTTCGTCGCCCAGGCCGTGGCCTCGGTCGTCGCCCAGACTCGGCTGCCCGACGAGCTCGTCGTCGTCGACGACGGCTCGACCGACGGGGGCGCCGACGTCGTCGCCGCGATGGACCTGCCCTTCCGGCTCGTCGTGCTGCGGCAGCCCAACGGCGGGCAGTCGGCCGCCCGCAACGCGGGGGTGCGGTCGGCGACCGGCGACGTCGTCGCGTTCATCGACCAGGACGACGTCTGGCGCCGCACGCACCTGGAGCAGCTCGTCCCGCTCCTCGAGGCAGATCCCGAGCTCGGCTGGGCCTACTCGGACTTCGACGAGGTCGACGAGTCGGGCCGCACCGTCACCCACGCGTTCATCCGCGAGCACCGGATCCCGCAGCCGAAGAGCTCCCTCCTGGCGTGCGTCTCCGGGGACCTGATGGTCCTCCCCTCGGCGAGCGTGGTGCGTCGCGACGCGGTCCTGGAGGCGGGGGGCTTCGACCCGCGGCTGCGCGGCTACGAGGACGACGACCTCTTCGTCCGCGTCTTCGCGCACGGGTGGCGGCACGCCTACCTGCCGGAGCCGACGATCCGCTACCGGATCCACCCGGCGGGGTCGTCGGCCGGCTCGGCGTTCCTGCGCAGCCGCATGGTGTACCTGGAGACGCTGCGCGGCTCGCTCCCGGTCGACCACCGCCTCAACCGCGACCTGTTCCACGACGTCGTCCTCCCGCGGTTCTTCCAGACCACGCTGGACGAGTACGCGCAGGCGATCGCGCTGCGCGAGTACCCGCGCGCCCTCGAGCTCGCGGCGGCGCTGCGCACGATCGCGGTGCTCGAGGAGCGACGCGGCCTGCGGCGGCGGATCGAGCTGTGGCTGGCCCGGCACCCGCGGCGTCTGCGCTGGCTCCTGGTCCGGCTGGCGCGGATGCCACGGTGGCTCCGGCCGCGCGTCAACCCGGTGCTCGACCTGCGCAGCCGCACGATCGTGCGGGAGGAGATCCGGGGCGCCCACCCGCGCTGACCGGGCCCACGGGGTGCACCGACGTGCCGCCCGGGCCCCGGACCTGCGATGCTGCGTGGCGTGCTGGACTTCCTGGGCCGCCTCGTCGCGCGCCGGCCGCGCACCGCGATCGCGGTCTGGGTGGTCGTCGCCGCGGCCTGCGTCGCGCTCGCCGCGGTCGGCGTCGGCGGCGAGACGGTGTTCGAGCGGCTGACCACCGGGGCGCCGGGGGTCCCGGGGTCCGAGAGCGACGAGGGCGAGGAGATCCTCGCGGAGGCCTCCTCGGCGGGCGAGAGCCTCACCCTCGCCGTCCGTGGCGTCGACCCGCGCAGGACCGACCTCGCCGACGAGGTCGCCGCCCTGCGCGCCGACCTCGCCGCCGTGGACGGCGTCGCGAGCGTGATCGACCCCTACGTCGTGCCCGAGGGGCCGCAGAGCCCCGCCGCCGCACCTCTCGTCGCCGACGACGGCCGCGGCTTCCTCGTCGTCGTCGAGCTCGCCGACGACCTCGGGGAGGGTGCGACGGACGCCGCGCTGGACGAGGTCGCGGCGCTGCTCCGGGCGGCGCCGGCCGAGTGGTCCACGTCCTCCCGGGAGCTCACCGGTCAGGTCGGCGGCACCTCGCTGATCGTCGAGGAGATCACGGCGCAGGTCGAGGAGGACCTGCGCGTCGGCGAGACCGTGTCCCTGCCCGTGGCGCTCGTCGTCATGGTGCTCGTGTTCGGTGGGTTCCTCGCGGCGGCGATGCCACTCGTGGGGGCCCTCGCCTCGATCGCGGGCGGCCTCGGCAGCGTCTACGGGCTCTCCTACCTCATGGACCTCGACGCGAGCGTCGTCAACGTCGTCACCGTCCTCGGCCTCGGTCTGTCCATCGACTACGGCCTCCTCGTCGTCTCCCGGTTCCGCGAGGAGCTGCACCGACTGGTCGACGCCGACGACGGGGCCGCCGTCCGGCGCCGGCGCGGCGACGGCGCCGTCGAGGAGGCCCTCCGCGCGACCATGCGCACCGCCGGACGCACTGTGACGTTCTCGGCGCTCACCGTGGCGATCTCGGTCGCGGGGCTCGTCGTGTTCGAGCCCGACATCCTGCGCACGTTCGGCACCGCCGGGGCGATCGTCGTCCTCATCGCGCTGGCCACGGCACTCACGCTGGTGCCCGCCGTGCTGCGCCTCGCCGGCCGCCGGCTCCTGCGCCCGGGGCTCGTCGGCCGGGTCCCCGGGGTGCGCCGGGTGCTCGCCCGGACGGCCGACGTGAGCTCGACCGAGGGTGCGTTCTCCCGGCTCGCGCGACGCGTCCAGCGGCACCCGTGGCTGTGGCTGCTCGGCTCGCTCGGCGTGCTCGCGCTCCTGGCCTCGCCCGCACTGGACCTGACCCTGCGCAACTCCACGATCGAGCTCCTGCCGCGCGGGTCCGACCAGCGCGCGTACGTGGAGGAGATCGCGCGCCAGTACCCGGGCTCCGCCGCCCCGTCGGTGCGCGTCGTCGCAGCCGGGTCGATGGAGGAGGTCGCACGGTGGAGCGGTGACCTCGCGGACCTGCCGGGCGTCGCCTCCGTCGACCCGCCGCTGCCCGTCGGCGCCTACGTCTACGTCGGTGTCCGCCCGGAGTCCACGGACCCCGGCGGCCCCGGGGCGTCCCAGGTGGTGCGCGACGTGCGGGCCGTGGACGCCCCGTTCCCGGTGTGGGTGACCGGCCAGGCGGCCAACCAGATCGACTTCGTGGACGCCCTCGTCGACCGCCTGTGGTGGGCGTTCGGCGTCGTCGCCCTCGCGACGCTGGTGCTGCTGTTCCTCATGACGGGGTCCGTGCTGATCCCCGTCAAGGCGCTGCTAACGAACGTCGTCTCGCTCGCGGCGACGATCGGCGTCATGGTCTGGGGGTTCCAGGACGGGCACCTCGAGGGGCTCCTCGGCTTCACGTCGACCGGGGGGCTCGAGACCTATGTGGTGGCCCTGGTGCTCGCGTTCGCGTTCGGCCTCGCCATGGACTACGAGGTCTTCCTGCTCTCGCGCATCAAGGAGCAGCACGACGCCGGGCTGGACAACGACACGGCCGTCGCGGTCGGGCTGCAGCGGTCCGGGCGGATCATCACCTCGGCGGCCGCGATCATCATCGTGGTCTTCCTCGGGTTCGTCCTCGGCGAGCTCCTCGTCATAAAGGAGGTCGGGTTCGCGCTGGCCGTCGCCGTGCTCATCGACGCCACCCTCGTGCGGATGCTCCTGGTCCCGTCGACCATGACGCTGCTCGGCCGCGCGAACTGGTGGGCACCGCGGCCGATGCGCCGGCTCCACGAACGGATCGGCCTCGCGCACTGACCCGATCCACGGCGTCGGGTGACGTGCACCGGGTCGGTACGCTCCGGGCGTGGACGTCGCCGGTCGGGTGCTCGCGGTCGCCCTGGTCGCGCTCCTGGTCCTCGCCGTCGCGCGGGCGGCCCAGCCCCGCTCGCGCGCCGAGGACGAGGTCGCGTTCCGGCGTCGCCGGGCGGAGTGGACGACCGTGGCGGCCGGCGTCGTCCTCGGCTACCTGGTGGCCGTGTGCGTCGTGGCGGCGCCGATCGGCGGGCCACCGGACCCGCTCGGCATGGTGGCGTTCGTCGCCCTCGCCGTGACGGCCGCGTTCGCTCTGCCCGTCCTGCGGAGCGTGTGGCGCACCGCGCGTCGCGTGCGCCGGGATGCCGACGCCGCGGCGTCGCCCGGTCCGGACCTCGCCCCGCCACGCCCCCACCGCGGCCTGTCCGGCGAGGACCTCCCACCCAGCCGCTGGTGAGCGCCCCCGGGGTGACCGGCGGCCGACCTGGGACGAAGGTCCCCCGTTCAGCCGACGCGGCAGAGTTCACACGTCGTTTACGGTCGGCACGTGACCCCCGAGCAGTTCGCCGAGACCTACGAGAAGGCCCGGTACGAGTCGATGCTGTCCCGTCGGTGGGAGGACCTCCGCCCGACAGAGCGGCAGGTCAGGACCGACACCGCCCTCGCCGCGCTGGAGGCGTCCGGCCTCGCCGACGTGCTGCGCGCCGGCCGGGAGACGGCCGTGCGCGCCGAGGTGGCCGAGGGGCTCCTCGCCCAGCGCGACGCCGAGCTGGCGCGCCGCGCCGCTGAGCACCGCGAACGTGAGGC
>JAEZAR010000049.1 GCA_023430425.1 Actinomycetes bacterium
CCGCAGCACCCGCCGCGCCCGACACCGCCCCGCTGGGTGCGCCGTCCACGCCGCCCGAGGCAGCGGAGGCTCCCGCGGTCACGAGCGTCCGGCGGGCGTCGGTGCGTGCCGCGGTGCGCGTGTCCGCGAGCCGGGCCAGGTCGATCGCGAACGCGACGAACGCGATCGCGTAGGCCGCTGTGGCGCCCCACACGAGAATCGTGCTCAGCTCACCAGGCGACATCCGGGGTCTCCTCCTCGTCCGTGGCGGCCGTGCCGCCGACGCCGCCTGCGCGACCCGAGCCGCCGACGCCGACGCCGACGCCCCCCGGGCCGTCGAGGACGCGGACCGCGTCGGCGACCCGCTCGAGCTCCCGCGCCAGGCCCAGGTCGTCGCCGCGCGCGAGCGCCGCGAAGGCGACCACTGTACGTCCCGCATGATCGCGCACGCGCAGCCAGATCCTTCGTCGGGGCGTGAACAGCGACACCCCGAGCCCGACCAGCGCGGCGACCGCGAAGCCGAGCACCGCGCCGAGGGCGGGGTCGTGCCGCAGGTCGAGGGCCACGAAGCGCGGCAACCCCTGCCACGTCAGCTCGCCGAGCCCGCCGGGCAGCTCGACAGTGGCGCCGGGCTCGACGAAGAACGTCGTCGGCGTCCCGTCCGCCTCGAGCACCTGGGTCATCCGTGCGGTGTCGAGCTCGTAGACGTTCTGCGGCACGCCCGTGTCCAGGCCCAGGTCACCCCGCCACACGGTGAGGACCAGCAGGGGCGCCGCGGGGTCCGGGTGCACGGAGCGCGCGCCGTCGGGCGTGACCACCGCCGACGGCAGCAGGTAGCCGACGATGCCGATCTGCTCCCCCGTCGACACGTCCGGGACCTTGACCACCCCGCGCGACGTGTACACGCCGTCCTCGGGCAGGAACGGCACCGGGCCCGCGAACGCGACCTCGCCCGCGGCGTCGCGCACGACGAGGTCGGGGGCGTACCCGTTGCCCTGCAGGTAGACCTTCGCGCCCCCGACGGCGAGCGGGTGGTTGACGCGGATCGTCGCCTCCTGCGGTGCGCCCCCGGCCACCCCGGGCTCGCGGACCGTGACGTCGGCGCGGAAGTCGCGCGGGCGGGTGTCGGGCGCGAACTCGGCGCCGAACTCGTCGAGCGTCAGGGTGAACGGCACCAGCGTGCCGGGGTCGAACGCGGTCCCGGCCACGAACGTGTCGTAGTCGGTCACCGAGTTCGCGAACCCCCGGCCCTCCACGACGATCGCCTGCCCGCGGTAGTGGAACAGCTGGCCCACGGCGACGGCGACGAGCAGCCCGACGAGGGCCAGGTGGAAGACGATGTTGCCCGACTCGCGCAGGTACCCGCGCTCCGCGCTCAGCGTCCGGGCGCCGCCCTGCTCGGGAGGCTCGACGGCCTCGACGACCCGGAACCGGGGCAGGCCCCGCACCGGCCCGACGAGCGCGGCACGGGCCGCGGCCAGCACGACGTCGGGCGGCACCGTCGTCGTGAGCTCGTCGCGCACGGCGAAGCGCTCGAAGCGGCGCGGCGCCCGCGGCGGCCGTGCCCGCAGCGCCCTCAGGTGCACGGCGACGCGGGGCACGATGCACCCGATGAGCGAGACGAACAGCAGCAGGTACACCGCCGAGAACCACACGGACGCGTAGACGTCGAACAGCCCCAGCCGCTCGAACCACGCCCCGAGCGCCGGGTTCTCGGTCACGTACCGCGCGACCGCCGCCGCGTCCTGCGGCTGCTGCGGCAGGACGGAGCCGGGCACCGCCACCAGCGCGAGGAGCATGAGGAGCATGAGCGCCACGCGCATGCTCGTGAGCTGGCGCCACACCCAGCGCGCCCAGCCGACGACGCCGAGCCGCGGCAGCGGTCCCGGCTCCCCGGGGCCCCGCCCACCGCCGGCCCCGGGTCCCTCGTCGCCGCCGCCGTCGCCGCCCGACGCCGACGCGCGCCCGGGGGCCATCTCGTCCACGAGGTCAGCCGGCACCGCGCGCCTCACAGGACCGTCTCGAAGCCGCCGACGACGCCCTGGAGCGCGCCCGTGAAGCGCCCCCAGAGCCCGGTGACGAGCGCGAGCCCGACCAGCACCAGCACCACGCCACCCGCCCGCATGATCGCCAGCCGGTGCCGCCGCAGGAACCCGAAGGCGCCGGCCGAGCGCTCGAACCCGAGCGCCAGCAGCAGGAAAGGCAGGCCGAGCCCGAGGCAGTACGCCACCGACAGGAGGGCGCCGCGCCCGGCGCTGCCCTCGTCCAGCGCGAGCGTGTACACCGCGACGAGCGTCGGCCCGATGCACGGCGTCCAGCCGAGCCCGAACACGACGCCCAGCAGGGGGGCGCCCCACAGCCCCGCCCGTGGCGCCAGGCGCAGCCGCGCCGTCCGCTGGGCGAACGGCATCCAGCCGACGAACACCAGCCCCATGAGGACGACGACGACGCCCAGCCCGCGCGTCAGCCCGTCGCTCCAGCGGACGAGCGCTCCGCCCAGCGACCCGGCGAGCACCCCGAAGGCGACGAACACGACGGTGAACCCCGCGACGAACAGGGCGACGCCGAGCACCGTCCGCCCGCGGGTCGCGGGACCCCGGGCCGGGGCGCGCGTGGCCAGCGC
>JAEZAR010000060.1 GCA_023430425.1 Actinomycetes bacterium
CGGCGCCGTCGTCTCCACGCAGACGCTCGGCGCGATGACCTTCGGTGCCGAGGCGGACGAGGAGACGTCCGGGGCGATCCTGACCCGGTTCGTGGAGGCGGGCGGCACGCTCGTCGACACCGCCGACGTCTACAGCGCGGGCGGCTCGGAGGAGATCATCGGCCGCTGGCTGGCGACGCACCCCACGGACGCCCGCGGGCTCGTGCTCGCGACCAAGGGCCGCTTCCCGATGGGCGAGGGCGCCAACGACGTCGGCCTGTCCCGCCGCCACCTGCGCGAGGCGCTGGACGCGTCGCTCCGCCGGCTCGGGATCGAGCACGTCGACCTGTACCAGCTGCACGCCTGGGACGCCCTGACCCCGGTCGAGGAGACGCTGCGCTTCCTGGACGACGCCGTCTCGGCCGGGAAGATCTCCTACTACGGGTTCTCGAACTTCCTCGGCTGGCAGCTCACCAAGGCGGTCCACGTGGCGCGCGCGCACGGCTGGGCGCCGCCGGTGACGCTCCAGCCGCAGTACAACCTCCTGGTGCGCGACATCGAGCACGAGGTCGTCCCGGCCGTGCTCGACGCCGGGATGGGCCTGCTCCCGTGGTCGCCCCTGGCCGGCGGGTGGCTCACGGGCAAGTACCGCCGCGACACGGACCCCACCGGGGCGACCCGGCTGGGGGAGAACCCCGAGCGCGGGATGGAGGCATGGTCGAAGCGCAACTCCGACGAGCGGACGTGGCGGGTGCTCGACGTCGTGCGGGAGGTCGCCGAGGGCCGCGGAGCCTCCCTGTCCCAGGTGGCCCTGGCGTGGCTCGCCGCGCAGCCGGCGGTCACCTCGGTCATCCTCGGCGCCCGGACCGTCGAGCAGCTCGAGGACAACCTCGGCGCGGCCGACCTCGAGCTCTCGACCGAGGAGCTCGACCGGCTGACCGAGGTCAGCGCCCCGCGCGCCGACGACTACCCCTACGGGCCCGGCGGCGTCCAGCAGCGCCACCGGAAGCTGACCGGCGGCCGGTAGGGACGGCGAGCGGTCGAGGCGCGAGCTCGCGGCGGCGAGCCCGCGGTGGTGCGCCCGCGGTGGTGCGCGCCTGTCGGTCACAGGGGCTGGACGAGCCCGACGACCCCCTTGGCGAGCACCGCCACGGCCCCGATCGCCGCGACCACGACCAGGCACGCCACGGCGACGGACCGGGGCAGGGCGCGGGCGATCGGGAGGCTGACGACGACGCCGACGACGAGGGAGCCGAGGAGCACAGCGAGCAGCGTGGGCTGGACCCCCGGCGGCAGGCCCTTGAGCGCGGCGGCCGCCAGGTTCACCAGGAACCAGCACACCTGCATCGACGCGACGAACCGCGCCAGCGGCCACCGGGAGGCGAGGGCGTAGGCGCTCATCAGCGGACCGGCCTGGCCGACGGCGCCGTTGGAGACCCCGCCCAGCACGCCCGTGGTGACGACCCCCATCCGGCTGCGCATCAGCCGCGTGCGGGCCAGGGCCTCGACGGTGAACAGCGCCGCGAGCATGAGCAGGCCCATGGCGACCTGCAGCACCGCCTCCGGCAAGGTGAACGCGAGCACCGCGCCCACCGGCGTCGCCGCCAGCGCCGTGCCCGTCACGACCGCGGTGCGCCCCCAGTCGACGTCGCGCCAGCAGCTCGCGAGCAGCACCAGCGAGCACAGGGCCGCGACGACGTGGAGCACCTGCACGCCGGCGACGGGCCCGAGGACGAGGATGAGCGGGGGCGCGACGACCGCGCCGATGCCGCTGCCGGTGATCCGCTGGAGGACGACCCCGACGAGGACGGCGATCGCGAGGAGGCCGAGCAGCACCCCCTCAGGCACGGGCGGGCCGGACGACGCCGTCCACCCGGCGCGACAGCTCCGCCTGCGGGGAGTCGCTCAGCTCGTCGGGCAGCAGCGTGGGCGGGAACCCCTGGAAGGCGACGGGGCGCAGGAAGCGGCTGATCGCAGCGGTCCCGACGGAGGTGGAACCGGGCGACGTCGTCGCCGGGTAGGGGCCGCCGTGCTGCTGGGCGAACGTCACGCTCACGCCGGTGGGCCACTGGTTCCAGAGCAGCCGGCCCGCCTTCTCACGCAGCTCGTCGACGAGCGCGGGGACGACGGCGTCTCCCTCCTGCCCCACGATCGTCGCGGTGAGCTGGCCGTCGACCGCCGCGGCGAAGCGGAGCAGGTCGGACTCCTCGTGGTAGGTGGCCACGAGGACCGTCGGCCCGAAGCACTCCCGGAACAGCTCGTCCTGGTGGGCGAGGAGCTCAGCCAGGTCAGTGCGCAGGACGGTGGGCGAGGGCGCGGCCCCCAGGGGGTCTGACCCCTGGGCGAGGACCTCGACGCAGCCGTGCCCGGACAGGTCGCCGAGCGACTGCACGTACCCGTCGTGGATGCGGTCGTTGAGCATCGGCTGCCCGTCGGGCAGCTGCGCCGCGCGCAGCCCCGCCTCCACCGCCCCGCCCGCGGGCGCGAGCACGACGCCGGGCTTGGTGCAGAACTGGCCCGACCCGAGCGTGACCGAGCCGAGCAGCTCGGCCGCGATCGTCGCGCCGCGCGCGCGGTCCGCCGCGGCGGTGACGAACACCGGGTTGACGCTGCCGAGCTCGCCGTAGAACGGGATGGGGTCCGGCCGGCCGCTCGCGATGTCGAACAGTGCCCGCCCGCCGGGGATCGACCCGGTGAACGACCCGGCCTTGACCCGCGGGTCACGCAGGACGGCGATGCCGGCCTCCCGGCCCTCGACGAGGGCGAAGAGCCCCTCGGGGGCACCGGCGGCGGCCAGGGCGTCGACGACGTGCCGCGCCGTCAGCCGCGACAGCTCGGGATGCCCCACGTGGGGCTTGACGATCACGCTCGCCCCCGCGGCGAGCGCCGACGCGGTGTCGCCCCCCGCCACGCTGAACGCGAACGGGAAGTTGCTCGCGGCGTACACGATCACCGGACCGACCGCCTGCGCGGTGCGCCGCAGGTCCGGCCGCGGTCCCATGGGCCAGGCGGGGTCGGCGTGGTCGACGCGGACGTCGAGGAACCCGCCCTCGCGGACCACGTCGGCGAACAGCCGCAGCTGGAAGGTCGTGCGCCCCAGCTCGGCGCGCAACCGCCCCTCCGCGAGGTGGGTCTCCCTGCGCGCGACCTGCACGAGCTCGTCGGCCGCGGAGTCCAAACGCCCGGCGACCGCCTCGAGCGCCCGGGCCCGTGCCTCGCGCGGCGTGCGCGACCACATGCGGTGCGCTGCCGCAGCCGCCGCGACGACCGCCTCTGTGGTCTCGTCGATCGTCATCGCTCGGACGTCCTTCCTCGCGTCGGACCGGGGTGGCCGTCGTCCTCGAGGACGACCTTGATCCTGCACTCGTCCGGCCGGGAGCACAGGTCGTACGCCCGGCCCGCATCGGCCACCGGGATGCGGTGGCTGACGTAGCCCTCGAGGTCCGTGCGGTGCGCGAGGAGGTAGTCGGCGCCGCGCTCGAGCACGGGCACCCAGCCGTCGCGCGTGCGGCCCGATGCGAGGGTGAGGTCGCGGTGGTACATCTCCGCGAACGGGATGGGGTAGCAGCCGTCCGCGGCGCTGCCGAAGCCGAGGACGAACCCGCCGTCGGCCACCGCCGTGAGGGCGCAGCGGATGAGGTCAGGCTGCCGCCCGACCGCGTCGACCACGAGCGACGGGCGGCCGGGCCGGGTCGGGGCCACCTCGCTCCACAGCTGCCCGGTGCCCGCGAAGAACTCGTCGGCACCGTACCGCCGGGCGATCGGGGCGCGACCGGCCACGGGGTCGACCAGCAGCAGGCTGCGCGCGCCCCTGCCCTTGAGGACGTGCGCGAAGGCGAGACCGATCGCCCCGGCGCCGAGCACGACGACGTCGCGCCCGCTCACGGCGGGCAGGGCGGCGACGGCCCTCAGCACCGTCCCGAACGGCTGGATCGCGACGGCGTCCGCGGCCGCCAGCCCCGGCGGCACGGGGATGAAGCGATCGGCGTCCTCGACGAGCTCCGAGGCGAGACCGGTCAGGCCCGTGCCGACCACCCGCTGCCCCGCCACGAGACGCGGGTCCTCGCTCTGCACCACCTCGGCGACGATCTCGTGCAACGGCACCAGCGCGGCGTCCCGGCGCGGGTCGAACGTGGAGACGCCCGCGAGCGCGCCGATGTCGCTCCCGCAGATGCCACCGGCCACGAACCGCAGCCGGACCTGGCCGGGCTCCAGGGGTCGGGGGAGCGCCGCGGGGGCGGCCCGCTCCACGCCCCCGCCCGGGCGCACCCGGAACTCCCACGGCGCCGGGGCCGCGTCGGGTGCCGGTCGCAGGGGGATCATCCCTTCACGCCCCCCGCCGTCACGCCCTTCTCGAAGTAGCGCTGCAGGAACACGAACAGGACGACGACCGGCACCGTGACCAGCGTGCCGAGCGCCATGATCGCGCCCCAGCGCACGTCGAACGACGAGATGAAGCTCTGGATGCCGACCGGCACCGTCGCCGAGGAGCCGTTGCTCAGCGTGGCCGCGAACAGGTACTCGTCCCACGACAGGATGAACGAGAACAGCCAGGTCGTCGCCAGCCCCGTGCGCAGCAGCGGGAGGGTGATCGCCAGGAACGCGCGGAACGGGCCGTAGCCGTCGACGAGCGCCGCCTCCTCCAGCTCGCGCGGGATCGCCTCGACGAACGACTTCATCAGCCACGTCGAGAGCGGCAGCGTGATCAGCAGGTGGGCCAGCACGATCGCCGGCTGGGTCCCGACGAGGCGGTAGTTGGCCAGCATGAGGTACAGCGGCATGAGGAGGAGGATCGCCGGGAACAGGTACGCCGACGTGAGAAGGAGCATGAACCACTTGCGGCCCGGGTAGACGAAGCGGGCGATCGCGTACCCCGCGAGCGTCCCCACCGTGCAGGAGATCACCGACGTCGCGACGGCGATGACCAGGCTGTTGCCGAACCACCGCACAGCGTTGCTCCCGGCGAACGCCTCGACGTACCAGTCCAGGGTGAACCCGCTGGGCAGCAGGGCCGGGGGGCTCTCGAAGAGCTCGGTCGCCGGGCGGAACGAGCTGATGAGCATCCACAGCTGCGGGAAGACCGCGAAGGCGACGAGCGCGAGCGTCGCGGCGCCGCCGAGGAGGCTGCCGAGCACCCGCGCAGGTGTGCGCCGGCCCGATCCCGCCGGCCGCAGGCTCGCCGCGCTCATCGCCGCACCGCCAGCCGGGGGCCGAGCCGCCAGAGCGCGAGGACGGCGAGGATGACGAGCCCGACGCTCACCGCGATCGCCGCAGCGTAGCCGAGGCGGAACTCGCCCATGATGAGCTTGTAGAGGTACGTCGCCATGACCTCGCTCGACCCGGCGGGACCGCCGCGCGTGGTGAGCCAGACGAGCTCGAAGTACATGAGCGTGAACAGGCCGCGCACCGCGACGAGCGCCAGCGTCGCGCTCGCGAGGTTCGGCAGCGTGATGTGCCGGAACCGCTGGAGGGCGTTGGCGCCGTCGACCATCGCCGCCTCGTACTGGACCTGGTCGATGCTCTGCAGGGCGGCCCAGTAGACAAGCATCGCGAACGGGAACCCCCGCCAGACGTTGATGACGATCACCGTCAGCAACGAGGAGGACTCCAGGCCGAGCGGCGTCGCGCCGAGCGGGAGCACGCCCCAGCCCTGCAGCTGCGCGCTCACGATGCCGTAGTTGCCGTCGAGCATCCACTGCCACACGAGCGCGCTCGCGATGACGGGGACGACGTAGGGCATCAGCAGGAGCTGACGCACGAAGCGCATCCCGGGCAGCGGGCGGTCGATGAGGAGGGCCGCCGCCAGACCGAGCCCGAGCTGACCGGCGAGGGAGCCGACCGTCCACACCAGCGTGTTGCTCAGGGAGCGCCGCAGGTTGGGGTCGCGGGCGATCTCGGCGAAGTTGTCGAGGCCGACGAACCGGGGGTCCCGGCCGGTGAGGTCCAGGTCGTACAGCGAGGACCGGAAGTTCTCGAAGATCGGGTAGACGAGGACGAGCGCGAAGACGATCGCAGCGGGGAGGCTGAACGCGAGTCCGAGGCGGCGCTCCTGGGCGGTGAGGCTGCGGCCGAAGAGCCCGTTCCGCCCGCGGAGCATCCCGGTCCCGAGGGACCGGGATGCTCCGGTGAGCCGGGTGTCGACCGACATCTCAGCTGCTGCTCACGCGTCGGCCAGGCGCTTGAGCTCCGCGTTGATCCGCTCCACGGCCTCCTCGACGCTGATGTCACCCACCGCGGCCGACTGGAGTGCGTCCCCGATGAAGGTGGTGGCCTCGATCTGGCCCGAGAGCGCGTGCAGCCCGCCCTCCATGCCGTACCGGTAGGACTGCTGCTCCCGGAAGACCGCGATCTCGTCGGCGAACTGCTGCACGACGGGGTTCGACTGGTACGTGTCGGTCTCGGCCGCGCTGACCAGGGCCGGGATCGCGAACACGGGCCGCGTGTTCGCCCGGCCGGCCGTGAGCTCCGGGTCGAGCATGCAGGCGACGAGGGCCTTCGCGGCCTCCTGGCGGGCGTCGGTGCTCTCGCCGATCATGTAGTAGTAGCCGCCGCCCAGCATGCCTGGGGCAGGGTCGCCCGTGGGCGTCGGCAGCGGGAACGCCGAGATCTTGTCCAGCAGGTCCGGGTTGTTGCTCTGGACGAGACCCACGACCGCCCCGAAGTCCTGGGTCATCGCCACGTTGCCCTCGGCGAACGCGTTGCGGAAGTCGCTCCAGGCCCACGTCCGGGACTCGGGCGGGGAGGCGGCGGCGTAGAGGTCGAGCATGAACTGGACGGCCTCGGTCACGGCGTCCAGGTCCTGGTCGAACGCGTACTCGCCGGTCTCGCGGTCGAACGTGAAGACGTCGTTGGCGTAGAGGAACTGGTACAGGGTCTGGGGCGCGACCTGCACCGCGTTCATCGGGACCGCGAAGCCGCGGACCCCGCCGGGGCCCTCGTCGACGGCCTGGGCGACCTCGAGCAGCTCGTCCCACGTGGTGGGGACGTCGACCCCGGCCGCGTCGAAGAGGTCGGTGCGGTACCAGACCTCCTGGTGCAGCGCCCAGTCCGGGATGCCCCAGGTCTCGCCGTCCTTCTGGACCGCCGCGAGGTAGGACGGCAGGAAGTCGGCCCGTCCGTGGTCGTCGATGACGTCGTCGACGGGCACCAGGTAGCCGGCGTCCTGCGCGAAGGCGACGGCGCTCTCGTTCGTGTTCATGATGTCCGGGCCCTCGCCGGCGCGGAACGCGGTCGCGAGCTTGGTGTACATGTCCGCGAAGGCGACGGCCTCGAACTCGAGCGACACGTCGTCCATGTTGACGGTGCACGCGGTCGCCTGCGCCTCGATGACCGACGCCTGGGCCGCGACGTTGAGGTTCGTCCAGAAGCGGAGGGTGATCGGCTCGGAGCTCGCGGGCGCCTCGGACGACTCCGGAGACTCGGACGCGTCCGGTGACTCCGGTGTCGTGGGGGCGCAGGCGGCGATCGCGGCGACGCACGCAACGGCGGCGACAGCACCGCTGACCCGGCGGGAACGACTGCTCATCTTCTTGCCTTCCTCGTTGAAGGATCCGGGTGCTTCTTCCGTCGACGGCCGGGGTGGACCGCCGGAGTGGAGCGGTAGGCGCCCGCTCCGCGGGCACGTGGGGGGAGGTCGTCCGCGGGTGCCGTGTCCCCGACCCGCGGCTGACGACGGGTCAGACCCTCGCGGGGACCGGGTCGATGGTCTGGCCCTGCTCGCGCAGGGTCGTCTGGAGGAGCGTCATGTCGACCCCCCTCGGCGTCGTGCCGTGCTGGACGGCGAGTGCGGCGGCGGTGCCCACCGCCTGGCCCATGACCATGCACTGGGCCATGTTGCGGATCGTGTTCGCGACGGGGGGCTCGTACGACACGCAGCGGCCCGCCACGAGCAGCCCTTCGCGCGTCCGGGGGAGCATGCACCGGTAGGGGATGCCCATCGACCGGCCCGCCGGCAGGTCGTAGACGGTCATCGACTCACCCTCGGGGGTGTGGAAGCCCGCAGGCATCGCCGCCCGGCCGACGTTGTCCTCGAACTCCCGGGCGGACGTGAAGTCGTCGAGCGTGAGCTTGTAGTCGCCGATGATGCGCCGGCTCTCGCGCACGCCGAGCTGGCTCGCGATGAGCGAGAGGTAGGCCTTCTCGAAGCCGGGGATGTACGTGCGCATCGCCTCCGCGACGTCGTACAGGCACGCCTGGGAGACGATCTCCTGCCGTGCGCGGTCCTCGAACTCCGCTGCGGTGCTCTGCGCCTCGACGGCGCCGGAGCAGTTGATCGTCACCTCGCCCGGGTTGGGCGTCGAGGTGAAGATGACCAGCCAGTGGCGCAGGTACTCCAGGTGGGGCGGGAGGTCGGCGTTCTTGAGGTCGTCACGGATGCCGTAGTGCATGAAGCCGGGGAAGGTCCGGTAGTCGCGCCATGCCGGCGGGACGTGGTGGTCGAACTCGGCGGGGTTCTCCGCGTAGTGCCGCTGGACCCGGTCGAGGTCGACGCCGGCCAGCCGGCCGATGAGCGTCATCGGCTGGATCTCCTTGCGGGGCCGGATCTCGAACGGCGCGCCGGCCTGCGCGGCGACGCTCGCGTCGCCGCTGGTGTCGATGACGACCTTGGCGCGCACCTCGATCCGGTCCATCTGGGACTGGATGACGGCGCCGACGACGACCCCGTCCTCGACGAGGACGTCGACGACTGCGGTGTTGAAGTAGGTCGTCAGGTTCGGCTCCTTGCCGAGGAGCTCGTTGAGGACGACCTTGGCGACCTCGGGGTCGTACAGGAAGCACACGTCGGTGTCCGGGTCGTCCTCGACGACCGCGCCACGCTCGAGGAGCAGGTCGTGCAGCTCCCAGGTGAGACCGCTGACGATGCGGTTCGCCTTGTCGCTGAAGCCGACCCAGGCCCCCTGGCTGCCGGCCGTGAACTGGCCGCCCAGGCAGCGCTGCCGCTCGACGATGAGCGTCCTGGCCCCGTTCCTCGCGGCGGCCAGACCGGCGATGACCCCCGTCGTGCCCCCGCCGGCGACCAGGACGTCGACCTCTTCCGTTCTCATTGCGGGGTCCCTCCAGTTCCGGGTGAGCCTGCCTCGGTCCTGCCGAGGGGAACGGCCCCGTCGCCTGCGACCCGTCCCACCGTCGGCGTTCAGACTATCGATAATCTGTGCCCATTGCAATGGTCTGGACCGTCCTAACCCGGTCTCCGGGGCCGCCTGGGGGCCTCGGGTGCGCCGTCCGCGGCCGTCCCCGTACCCTACGAGGGCGAGAAGAGCACGTGGCACCCCAAGTCAGGGCTCCTCCGGACCCTGCCGGCGCTACGATCCGGTGTGGTCCCGCCGCGGCCGGTCGGGGGCCGTCCTCCGGTAGCGGAGGATTAGGATTATCGATGAACTATTCGGATCTCGGGTGGAGGGTGGGTCCGTGCGACGAGCGATCGACCCGTTCGGGGCGGAGCTCGGGTGAGCGGCGCGACGCGCACCCGGACCACGCTCCAGGACCACGTCTACAACCGCCTGCGCGACGAGATCCTCAACGCGGAGATCCCCCCCGGGGCGAGCCTGCGGGTGCTGCACCTCGCGGCGCGGTTCGGGACGTCGCAGGCCCCCATCCGCGAGGCGCTGCGTCGACTCACCGACGAGGGCCTGGCGGTCACGGTGCCGTACAAGGGAACCGTGGCCAAGGAGGCCCGGTGGGACGAGATCGCCGACATCTACCTGCTCCGCGAGGAGCTGGAGGCGTTCGCCGTCAAGCGCATCCTGGCGCGCCGCAAGGTCGACCTCACGGCCGTGCGCAGCGCGCAGCGGCAGCTCAACCGCGCGGTCCGCACCCGCGACCCGGTGGGCATCCTCGACGCGGACCTCGAGCTGCACCACCAGATCATGGAGCTCGCCGACAGCCCGATCACCCTCGAGACGTGGTCGTTCCTCATCAAGCGCCAGCGCGGCGTCCGGCTGACGCTCGAGCGGGAGCACCCGGCCCCGATCGACACGGTCGTCGAGACCCACGAGACCCTGGTCAGGGCCCTGGAGGCCGGGGACCCGGCGAAGGCGGAGGCGGCGTTCCGCCACCACATCCGCTCGGCGCTCGAGGGCTTCGCCGAGCGGCGGCTCGAGCAGCGGGGCAGCCTCGACTGAGGGTCACCCCGTGCGGTCGGCGACCGCCCGGAGCGCGGCGGCGAGCGCCGTCGCGACCATGACCGCGCCCGGGTCGGGCTCGCCGACGGCGTTCTTGGCGAGGAAGCGGGCCCGGCCCACCCGGGCCTCCATCGTGCGGGTGGCCTCGGCGCCGGCCTCGGCCGCGCGCGCCGCGCCGTCGAGGTCGGCGCCGTGCTCCTCGAGCCACGCGAGCGCCGGGACCGCCGCATCCAGCATCGTGCGGTCCCCCGGCGCGGCCCTGCCCCGGTGCTGGACCGCCTCGACACCGGCTCGCAGCGCGTCGTCGAGCGGGCTCCCGGTCGGCGTCCGGAGGGCCTTCGCGGCCCCGATGAACGCCGAGGCGACGAGGGTGCCGCTGCTCGACGGCGCCGTCGCGGCGATCTTCGAGCCGAGGCGCATGAGGGCGGTGGGGGGCTCGGCACCGGACTCGTCCTCGCTCGCCTGCCGCAGCGCTGCGGCGATCAGCCCGGCCGTGCGGCCGAGGTCGCCGTCACCCTGGAGCGAGTCCAGCCGGGTCAGCTCGTCGCGCACGGACTCCAGGGCGTCGGCCGCCGCAGCGAGGGCGGTCCGCAGCGCGGCCGTCATCACGCACCCTGCTCGAAGAACGGCGTGCGCGCCGGCGCGTCGACGAGGGCGGCGAGCTCGTCGTCGACCACCAGGACGCTGAGCGAGGCGCCCGCCATCTCGAGGGACGTGACGTACTCGCCCACGTAGGAGCGGTGGATCGCGACGCCCGCCTCCGTCAGGCGCGACCGCACCCGGCGGTGCAGGACGTAGAGCTCCTCGGGCGGCGTCGCGCCCAGGCCGTTGACGAGCACCACGACCCGGCTGCCGGCGGGCACGGGCATGTCGTCGAGCACGGCGTCGAGCATGCGGTCGGCGACCGCGTCGGCGGTCTCGAGGTCACCGCGCAGGACCCCGGGCTCCCCGTGGATGCCCATGCCGAGCTCCATCTGCCCCTCGGGCAGCTCGAAGGTCGGCCGGCCCACGGACGGCAGCGTCATCGGCGACAGCGCCACCCCGAAGGTGCGGAGCGCGGCCGCCGCCCGCTCCACGGTGCGCACGACCCCGTCGAGGTCGGCGCCCGCCGCGGCTGCCGCACCCGCCACCTTGTACAGCAGCACGATGCCCGCGATCCCACGGCGCAGCCCGGCCTGCTCGGCGGGAGCGGACGCGACGTCGTCGGCGCCGACGACGGTGCGCACCGTGATGCCCTCCGCCTCGGCGAGGTCGGCGGCCAGGTCGAAGTTCATGACGTCGCCGCCGTAGTTGCCGTAGAGGTAGAGCACGCCGGCCCCGCCGTCGACGGCCCGCGTCGCCTGCAGGACCTGGTCGGCGGAGGGCGACGCGAACACGTCCCCCACGGCGACGCCGTCGAGCAGCCCCTGGCCCACGTAGCCGAGGAAGAGGGGGAGGTGCCCGGACCCGCCACCGGTGACGATGCCCACCTTGCCGGCGCGCGGCGCGCCGGCCGCGACGAGGGCGTGCGGGTCGTCGGCGGCGACGCGCAGCTGGTCGGGATGCGCCCCCAGGATCCCGTCGAGCATCTCCTCGACGAAGTGCTCAGCATCGTTGATGAGCTTGCGCATCAGAGCGCTCCTTCCGGGCCGGCGGTCAGCCGGCGGTCGGGACCAGTGCGGACCTGGCGACCTCCAGGCCCTGCTCGAGGACCTCGATCTCGGCGGGGGTGAGCGGCACGAAGGGCAGCCGGGCCGGGCCGACCTTGCGGCCCTGGAGCTCGGCGACGGCCTTCACCCAGGCGGGCCAGTTCTGGCCGTTCATGACGGCCCGGGTCAGCGGGGCGAGGGCGAAGTGGATGCGCTGGGCCTCGGCGAAGTCGTTGCGCTGGATCGCCTCGAACATGGCGATCGACTCCGCCGGGAACATCGCACCGGTCCCGGAGATCGAGCCGGTCGCACCGAGGGCGAGGCCCGGGAACAGCAGGTGGTCCTGCGCCCAGGTCACCGAGATCTGGTCGGCGACCGTCTCGAGCAGGTGCGAGAGCGTCGCCAGCGAGCCGCCGACGCTCTCCTTCGTCGCGACGATCGCGCCGATCTCCGCCAGGCGCTGCGTGACCGCGGGGGTGACCGGGTTGTGCGTGAGCACGTTGTAGATGGTCACGGGGAGCCCGCCCTCGCGGCGGATGCGGTCGTAGAAGTCGATCATCCCGGCGAAGCTGGCCGACTGGTAGATCGGGGGCGTGACCATGACCCCACGGGCGCCGACGGCCCTCGCGCCCTGGGCGCGGGCCACCGCCTCACGGGTGGAGGTGCTGATGATGCCGGTCATGATCGGCACCCGGCCGGCCACGTGCTCGACGGCGACGCGGGTCAGCTCGATGAGCTCCGCGCGCTCGAGTGCGTGGCCCTCGCCCGTGCTGCCGCCGACGACGAGTCCCGTGATCGGGAACTGCAGCTGGTAGTCGACCTCGGCGCGGAAGGCGTCGACGTCGACCTCGCCGTCCGGGGTGAACGGGGTGTACATCGGAGGGAAGATTCCGACGATCTCGTCCTTCGTCAGCCCCGGAGCCGTCATGGTGCGTGTCCTTTCACGTGACCGTCCCGGACAGATTATCGATAATAGTGCTGCACGGCAAGAGCCGGCGTCAGTCCTCGATGACGTCGAGGCCCTGCGCCCGCAGCCGCGCGAGGCTCTCGAGCATGCCCTGCACCACCTCGGGCTCGTGGCCCGGCCAGTCGGGGACCTCGGCCACCACGCGCAGGGGCTCGCGCGTCCGGTAGGACCGTGTCGGGTTGCCCGGGAACCGCTTGTCGGTGACGTTCGGGTCGTCCTCGAAGGGGCCGAGCGGCTCCACCACGTAGACGTGCCCGCGCTCGGCGATCCCGGCGAGCGCGGTGGCCAGCTCGGCACCCCAGGCCGCGGTCTCGACGAGTGCCGTGAAGTAGACGTGGTTCGACACGCGGCCGTCGTGGAAGGTGGACCCGTACCCCGGCACCAGCTGCGTGCCGATGGGCACCGCGACCTTCGTGCCGTGGAAGAAGGGGCCGGCGACGCCGGCGCAGGTCTCGTACGTGACCGGCGTGGACGGGGGGTGGGGCTGCTCCGCCACGGAGTGCCTCCTGTCGGTCCGCGCGTCGTGCGGACACCCTAGGCGCCCTGTACCGCGGGCGGCCGGGCCGCACCGGTCGACGGGGCGCCAGAATGGCCGCATGGCCGAGTCCTACCCCGTGGTCGTCGGCGCGGGATCCCTGCGCTCCTCCTCGCCCGAGGCGCTGCGCGCCCCGCACCGCTGGACGGCGGACGGCGTCACCGTCGAGGCACCCTTCACCGGCGCGCACCTGCTGCACGTCGCCGCCGCGGGGTGCGTCCTCAACGACCTCTACCGCGAGGCGGGTCCCCTCGGCGTCGACCTGCGCGGCGTGCGCGTCACGGCACGGGGCGGGTTCGACGACGCCTGGACGTCCACCGGCGTCGCCTACGCGGTCGAGCTCGACACCGACGCCCCCGCCGACGCGGTCAGCCGCCTCCTCGCGG